>DASUEB010000001.1:0-19819 GCA_036275295.1 Luteibaculaceae bacterium
AGCGTAATAGTGGTAGCGAAGGCTGGGCTCAAACACCAACAGTCCTGAAACCAATTTATAAGAGAAGTAGCCCGCTAGTTCCGTGGTATTTTCCTTTTGACTTACCGCGCGACCAGGGCCATTGAAGAATTGAAAATCAGTTGAGAAGCCCAAAACTTGAATTCCGTAAGTAATTTCATTAGACCCTTTGTAATAGGTGAAGTCAAGCCCCATGTTAAATCCGTTGATACGGCTGCTTCGATCGGCCAATCCCGGCTCATTCAATCCAATGCGGTAGTCAGAATAGCTAAAATTACCCTCGATCAATACCGGGTTTCCGGCAGGCACCAACACAAAATTAGCCCCCGCACCGAAATTGTTCCAGCCTAAATCTGAAATCCCCTGATACCTCACGCGGTCGGTGAAGTTAAAGCCGAAGAAATTAACCTTGCTACCATTGCCTGAACCTAAACTGATTTTACCATATAAATCCGAAAAATTAAATGGAAGACCTTCTCCATTGTTGTTCACATAATTGAAAAACACGGGAGATGTCTGCTGCAAGTATGAGTTCCGAGCGCTGAGGATAAACGATGAGGAAGCACCCGATTCTTTGGGTTTAGACAAAGGGCCTTCCAACAAAGCTTTGGCGCCAAATGGAGAAGCATTAACCTTTCCAGAAAGGCGGTTTTTGTTACCGTCGCGTGTGGTTATATCAATAACGGAAGATATGCGTCCACCGTATTGAGCCCCGAAACCGCCGGTGTACACATCAGCATTGCGAATGATGTCGGTATCAAAAACGGAATACAAGCCAATCGAGTGGAATGGATTGTATATCGTCATACCGTCTAACAACACCTTGTTTTGAATAGGCGATCCCCCGCGTACGTACAGCTGTCCACCCTGGTCACCAGTAAAAATCACACCGGGCAGCACCTGCATGTATTGGGCAATATCAGGTTCGCCACCCACTGAGGGCAGCGACTTGATTTCTTTGGGTGTAATCTTGGCCACAGACATTTTCACATCGGTTTTGTTTTCCTGGCGCTCACCGCTGATCTCAACAGTTCCAATATCCTTGGCTGCGGGGATTAGGTTGATCTTCTGATTGACAATCTTGCCAGCTTCAACCGTGATGGCCTGCTGATATTTCTCGTATCCAATCGTATATACCGTAAGCTGGTACGAGCCCGGTTTTACCTGTGTCAAGCTGTAATAACCATTCACATCGGTGGCAATCCCGTAACTGGTACCTTCCAGATAGACGTTTGTAAATATGACCGGTTCACCGGTTTTACTATCGTATACAAAACCCCTAACACTTCCGGTCTGTCCGTAAACAAAGGCCGTCAACAATAAAAACAGGGTAACTCCTAAAACTCTACTCAAACGCGTAATCACGCACATACTAAATTATTTTAAGGTCGGCAAGATAGTAAAAAGGCTTGTTGGCCTCGCAAAACACAAAGGGCCTAATGAAGGATTTTAAAGATCATTTCTCGAGTCAGTTCTCCCCAACCAATGTTACCGGTTGTTCCTACCCCTTTGCTGCGCATGTCGTACTCTCTGAGCATTGCAACAATATTTAGTACCTTGGAGGCGGAGTAATGGCGTGCCGCTTTTTGAAGGTCGTCAACGAAAAAGGGATGGATTCCTAACGCACTAGCTACGTTATTTTTACTCTTGTCTGGCAAGTAGTGATAGTATAAGATGCGAGTAAAATAGGTATTTAACGAACCGATGGTAACCGGAAAAGGATTTTCCTTCTGGTGATTTGCAAAGTGCTGCGCAATACGCATCGATTTAAAAACATCGCGCTCACCCAAGGCATTTTGCAACTCAAACACACTAAACTCCTTGCTGAAACCTATATTGTCTTCGATAAGTTTGGTGGTGATTTCCGAGCCGGGAGGAACCAAAATAAATAGCTTACCCAACGCATTCGCAATACCGCTCAGATCGTTGCCAATGTTGTCGGCCAACAACCGAGTGGCTATCTCGCCTATTTTGTAACCCTTTCCTTTAGTATAGGCCTGAATCCAACCGGGCAGCTTATTGTCGTACATCTGCTCAAACTCAACATAAACCGACTTCTCTTTAATGGCCTTCGCAAAAGCAGACCTGCCATCGGGTTTTTTGTATTTGAAGCAAAAAACCAAAACGGTGGTGGGGGTCGGCTGTTGGAGATAGGGCATCAATCCATCCAAATCGCTTAGATCTTGAGCTTCCTTTACAATGACCACCTGGCGTTCGGCCATCATCGGATACCTTTTGGCAGCCGCAACCACAGCCGATGTCTGCGTTTCACGACCATATACAACGGTAAGGTTGAAAGCTTTTTCGTCTTCTGAGAGAACTCCTTCCTCAATCAATCGACACACCTCATCAATGTAGAACACCTCGGTACCCGTCAGAAAATATATGGAAGCCCACTTTTTCGCTGTAAAATCGCTGCGAAGTTGCTCGTACTGCTGTAACAGATCTTTTTTGGCCATTTGACAAATATCGAGCGCAATTTAATTTCTTTGTGCGAATAGCATTCACAAATGCCACATGGATTTACTGCCCAAACTAGGTATGCCTCAATTTCCTTTCCGAACCCGAGCCTCCGATCGATTGGAGATCTGGGACCGATGCAGGAAACGATGGATCAAACTGACCCCTGAGGAATGGGTAAGACAGCACTGGATATGGTATTTGATTGAGTCTTTGGGGTATCCAGAGAGCTGGTTTGCCATCGAACAACGCGTGAAAAAAGTTGGATTTAAACACCGCACCGACATCGTAGTGGGCCACCCAGCAATCTTACTTGTCGAATGCAAGGCTCCCAGTGTGGCCATCACCCAGCAAACCGCCGACCAAGCCTTCAAATACAACCTTACCGTGCAAGCCCCTGCTTTGGGGTTGAGCAATGGCTTCCAACACCTTTTTTTCAGCCGGGATCCGGTCACCGGTCAATGGAAACAAACCGAAAATTTTCCGCCTTACCACTCCCTGCGAACCCACTAATCGATTAATTGAGAAAATATTTAGACCAATCGGGATTTAAACCCTATACAAGGTTAAAATAATCGGTTTAAAAGTTCAACAATAAACCCGCCTCGAGGAATAGAATGATTTTTATACTTCTAGTTATCAATACATTAACTTAAGTTCAACCGTTCTTACCTCGACAACTGCAGCCTTAGAAAACCTATTGAAATAAAAAGTTGTCGATTGATATTACGGCTCAAACAAGCGGTTTGAAAACAGGAATTAATATATTGCGTGGCATTTTTAAAAACATCAGTGAATGAAAAATAAGTACGTGAAAATGTGCCTAGCCCTTTTTGGTGTGACATTAGGTCTAGGAGCCTTTGCACAAGAAGATCTGCGTTGTGGGTCTGATCAGAAGCGAAGAGAACTCATCGAGCAGCACCCTGAAATACTCGCTGAAGAAGAGCGATTGGAAAAGTCAATCCAAAAGTGGATCGCTGACTTCAAGCAAAAGGCAGATACGGTAACCATCGACTTAAACAACTACGACACCATCCGAGTGGCCATTGTTTTTCACGTCATTCACAACGGAGGAATTGAAAACATATCGGATGCTCAGATTATCGATGCAGTTGCGATGCTAAACGAGCAGATGAATGGCGTTGGCAACGGAATTGGCAACGTAGTTCCTGAATACGAAGGGCTAATTGGAAGATTAAAGTTCAAGTTTGAGCTCGCCACCATCGACCCCCAAGGAAGATGTACCAATGGTATCGACCGAATTAACTCGCTTGAAACATTCAACGGAACTATTGGGGCCAAACTCAACCCATGGGATCGCCGAAAATACCTTAACGTTTGGGTGGTAGCGGATATGGATCCAGGAGTAGCTGGTTTTGCATACTTTCCCTCATCAGTAGCAGGAACATTCAACCAGATTGATGGTATCAACATCCGTCACGAATACGTGGGTAGAATTGGTACCGGAGCTCAGGGAAGAGGTGGAGCCTTAGTTCACGAGGTGGGTCACTGGTTAAACCTTGCTCACGTTTGGGGCCTAAACAATGATGCTGGTGTTACTTGCGGTGATGACTTTGTAGACGACACCCCCATTACAAAAGGTAGCAGCGGATGCCCTACCTCAAAGGCGGAATGCGACTTAGACCCAATAGATATCATCACTTTCAAAAATTATACCACGGCCAACGGTACTTCTTACCAAGATGCAAATTGGGTTAACCGAGGCATTAACTACAACCCCGTTTCTGCCACTGGACTTTCTTCCACTAGCACTGTGAACGGATCACTTGCCTTCAATCAATGGCCAACCGGAGCAAACAACGGAGACACTTCGGCTACTCAGCTAAGCGGCGCCATCAACACCGGTAAGTACTACGAGTTCTCGATGTCCAACAAAACACGAAACCGCATCAACCTGAGAAACCTTTACTTATCTATCAACCGCAATCAAGAAGGTCCACGCACCTTTGCAGTTCGTTCATCGGTTGACAACTTCTCTTCAAACATCAGAGTATTTGCTGGAGGAAACCAACTGGACTCTATTGCGGGCAATGTGTATTTCTTCAAGAAGGACTCTGCTCAGGCAGTTAAAAACGTGCGTTTCCAATTGACTGGTCAATCGTACAGCTCTATCAACGGCCCAATCACGTTCCGTATTTATTCATGGAATGCGGAATCGGCAAACGGGGTATTCGCGCTAGATTCAATCAGTATCGACGGCGAATCTGGTCTTATTGAGAACGTTCAAAACCACATGGACTACAGCGCCTGTGGTGTGATGTTTACGAAAGGTCAAATCCTTCGCATGCTAGCCGTATTAAACGATACAACAGCGGCCTCTTCTTACAGAAACATTCTGTTCCAAAGCTTCACCAATCAACAAACCGGTATCAACGGCAACCAAGTATTTTGCTCTCCAAACGCTGATTTCTATGCCAGCCGTCCTGTAGCATGTGCCAATGGAGCTGCTGTAACCTTCAGAGACAACTCGGGTCGTGCCTTTGTAAAAACACGCAAGTGGACCATCCAAGACGCAACCTATTTGAGCGGCACCAACGACGAGTCTGCATCGCCTATCGTGCGTTTTACCTCACCCGGATGGAAAACCGTTTCATTGACAGTAAGCAATGACCAAGGTTCAACCACCAAAACCGTGGAGAAATTCATCAATGTAAGCGACGAAACCGTTGCCCTACCCGTTCCACACATCCAAAGCTTTGAGGGTGGCAACGAACTTGGCGAGTCATGGATCGTACAGAACGTAGAAAACAACGCTACCCGCTACAGTAATTCAACTGTTACTTCGTTCTTCGGACAAAAGTCGGTTAGACTGAATGCATTCGAGTCAGTAAACGGTTTGAGCTTGCGCGACGGTAACGGAGATATTGATTATTTATACTCTCCAGCGTTTAACCTAAGTGGCAAAGAAGGTTGGGTTATTACTTTCAAACTAGCTTCGGCCACACGTTCAACTGTATTGGCAAACGTTACTCAATCACTTGCTTTTGATTACAGCACCAACTGCGGAACGAGCTGGGTAACTGAGCGCACCATCTCCGGATCCGCCCTCAATACAGCCGGTTACTATGCTACATCATACACTGCGCAGAGAGCTAACCCTAATGACTGGAGAGAGATTGTGATTCCAGTAACACCTGGTATGGCTCGCGACAATGTGCGCTTCCGCTTCGCTTACACCTCGGCCTCTGCCAGCAACAACCTGTACATGGATGATTTCAACATCAGCCAGTCTTCAGGTCTTGACGAAAAAGCAACCGACGCATCTGCATTCAACATCTTCCCTAACCCGATCAACAACAACTCGGTTCTTAACTTCTACCTAGGAAAAGATTCAAATGTGAGCTTGGTTCTTACCGACATCACCGGAAAAGCTATCGCCGCTCAGGACCTAGGAAACTTAAGCAATGGTGAGCAAAACGTAAGCATCAACAACCTTACTCAAAACCTAAGCGCCGGTGTTTACATGTTAAACATCAACTTGGGTAATAGCAAAGTGACCAAGAAGATAGTGGTTCAATAATCCGCATTCACTGATATCATTGAAAAAGACCGCCCACCAGCGGTCTTTTTCTTTTGGCAGCCACCACAAAAGGAGACAGCCATCCTCTCCCGCTCAGCCTACCCTAAGACCTTTTAAATCAATGCCGTCAAAATAATCTGAACTTTGCCCCACAAAAACAAGTTCACTCCCCTGCATTGATTATTTTTGCCACCTAATAACTCTTAAATGGACAGAAATTCAGTCATCGGCCTGGTGTTAATTATTGGAATCCTTGTGGGTTCCTCCTATCTTTTTAGCCCAAGCGCCGAAGAAATACAAGCTGAGGCCGCAAAAACGGAGCAAACCAAAAGCGCCACTCAACCCGCAGCCAACAGCGCCAATTCGCCCGTCAATACATCAGCTACAACAGATACAGCCGCAGTTGACAGTGTGGAATTGATCAAAAAGAAAGCGCTACTCGAGGCTAAATTCGGTCCATTCTACAATGCTGCAACCGGAAAAGAAGAAACAAAAACCATTGAAACCGATAAACTGATCATCACCTTCAGCAACAAAGGCGGTATGGTGAAAGATGTGGTAGTGAAAGGATTTAACGATTGGCACGGCCAACCGGTTCACCTATTTGAGCCGTCGCAGTCGAAAATCAACCTAACCATTCCCATGGGCAGCAATCAGGTTGTAAACACGGCCGACTTATTCTTTGATCCCATTGTTTCGCAGACCTCTATCAAGGGCGACGAAAAAACCGCTGTGATTTACCGTATTGCCACAGAAAACGACGGGCTGCTCGAGTTGATTTATACCCTCTCAGCCAACAAATACACTGTCGACCTTCAGGTGAACAGCAAAAATATAAAGACCCCTGGCGACGCCACCCAAAAATGGATTTTAGACTGGCAAGCGCTGGGGCGGAACAATGAAAAATCAGTCACCATAGAACGCCAGCGTGCTTCCGTATTTTTCAAGACCGCAGGCGAAGACCGCGATTACCTTTCTGAGACCTCTGAAACCGACGATGAAGTAACCGAAGAGCCCCTGCAATGGGTGGCTTTTAAGCAGTATTTTTTCACGGCGGCAGTGAGTGCACCACAGGGTTTTTCGACCGAAAACGCAAAATTGGCTGTAGAAACACCAAGCGATTCTGCTTATACCAAGCGCTACAAAGCACAAATCCCCATCAATATGGCCAGTGCTACGGGCGGAACCTCGCAGCTAACGTGGTACTTCGGTCCCAATACCCTAGAGGAATTGAGCAACACCGAGATCGATCAGTTTGATCGAATCATTGATTACGGCTGGGGTATTTTTGGATGGGTAAACAAATATTTCATCTACTACCTCTTCAACTGGCTCAATGCTACCGGAATTGGCATAGGCATCAGCATTTTACTGCTCACCATTGTGATCAAGATGTTGCTCATGCCGCTCACCTACAAAAACTATCAGAGCAGCGCCAAGATGAAAATTCTGAAGCCAGAGATCGATGCGCTGAACGAAAAACACAAAAACGCCGATCCGCTGAAAAAGCAGCAGGATATGATGGCCCTTTACAAAAAAACAGGGGTTAACCCACTTGCGGGATGTATCCCGGTTTTGATTCAAATGCCCATCCTCTATGCCATGTTCCGCTTTTTCCCTGCATCGATCGAGTTGCGCCAGAAAGCCTTTTTGTGGGCGGATGACTTGAGCTCGTTCGACAGCATTTACAATTTTGGATTTAACATTCCGCTTTACGGGGATCACATTTCGCTCTTCACCATTCTGATGTGTGCATCTACCTTCATCTACACCCGCATGAATAGCGCGAATATGCCTGCCCCTCAGCCCGGCATGCCCGATATGCGCATGATCATGTACATCTTTCCGTTTATGATGTTGTTTTTCTTCAACAACTTCTCCTCGGGTCTGAGCTGGTATTATTTCGCCGCAAACCTGGTAACCATGGCGCAGACCCTGGTTATTCGCAAGTACTTCGTAAACGAAGCCAAATTGCTTGCCATCATCGAAGAAAACAAGACCAAACCGCAAGGAAAATCTCGATTCCAGCGCAAGATGGAGGAGATGGCAGCCAAACGCGGCGTTAAGTTGCCCAAATAAGGCACGATTGTTGATATACCCATAATAAAAACAGCTATGAGAAGTTTCATCTGGGTTGCATGTCTATTAGCCTCGGCGCTGATCTCCTGCAAAAACAAAGAGAAAACCGCAGCGGCACCTGGGCAAAATCCCGCAGCAACCGAATCGGCGGCCACAAGTACCGACCAAAAACGAACCTTGGTCCTGTCGTACGAGCGAACAGCGTGTTTTGGGACGTGTCCTGTTTACAAAATGAGCCTGTACAGCGACGGGTACGCCACTTACGAGGGCAGGATTCACACCCCTTACATCGGCCCGCATGAAGGTAAGTTTGATCCTGAGACGGTTGAATCGATTACAGCCCTGATTCGGGAACAAGGTTATAAGAACTGGAAAGCCAACTACGAATCCATGGCTACCGACCTTCCATCGCGCATTCTAACCATTAACTTGGATGGCGCGAATCAGAAAATTGTCGACGGGGGAGGCGAAGCTCCAGAAGGGCTTCGCTCGGTTGAGCGGGAATTGGAAAAAAACATCGGACAGGTCAACTGGAGATTGATGAAAGCCAAATGAGTCGGACTCTTTATAAAGCGCATCCCTGGCATGGCATTTCAGCCGGCGACCAAGCTCCGGAGGTAGTGACTACCTTCATCGAAATTGTCCCTACTGACACCGTTAAATACGAGATTGATAAGGAGACCGGTTACCTCAAAATCGACCGTCCCCAGAAATTCTCGAACCTGGTGCCTGCCTTGTACGGTTTCATACCCCGAACCTACTGCGATCAAAACGTAGCAGAACTGGCCCGCAGGCATTCTGGCAGAGAGATTGAATGCGGGGATGGCGATCCGTTAGACATCTGTGTGCTCACCGAACGACACATCAGCCACGGCGACATTCTTCTTCAGGCCATACCCATTGGGGGAATCCGTCTCATCGACAAAGGAGAGGCCGACGATAAAATCATTGCCATTATGAAAGGCGACGAAGTATTTCAATCGTGGCGCGACCTGAGCGATTGCCCAGCGGCCTTGATCAACCGATTGAGGCATTACTTTTTGACCTATAAAAACATTCCCGGTGAGGGGACGCCTACCTGCGAGATCGCTGGGATCTACAGCAAGGAAACGGCGCTAGAGGTTATTCGGGCCAGTCAGCTCGACTACCAAAACTGTTTTCCCAGTTCTACGGTCTAACAAAAGGGTTAGACCTTTTTTCATCGCCTATTGTGGTATGCGGTCCGTGCCCGGGCCATACCACGTACGCATCGGGCAGGGTGTACAACTGGGTTCGAATGGCTTGTTCCAAAGTGCCAAAATCGCCAAAAGGAAGATCGGTGCGGCCAATGCTTTGTTTAAACAAGGTGTCACCGGCAATTACCCATTGTGCGCTGTGATCAATCAATACAATGTGGCCCGGAGCATGTCCGGGAACAAAACGCACCTCCAATTCACTCTCCCCAAAAGAAAGGGTCTGACCGTGTTCAAGGTAATACGCGGGAAGCGGTGAAGGGTCATAGGCAATGCCAAAATTCATTGACCGATCGGTAGCGGCTATTAACATCTTTTCGTCTTCGCGGTGAATACCCAGCGATATGCTGTACCGATCAGCCACAAATTTATTTCCCAAGATGTGATCGATATGGCAATGGGTATTGATCAACGCAACCGGCCGCAGGGCCAGTTCATGGATTATTCCTTCCAACATGTGTTGCTCAGCCGTATTCGAAACCCCGGGATCGATAACAATACATTCACCAGAATTGTCGTATATTACGTATGTATTTTCCTGAAACGGATTAACCGTGATGGATGCCACTTTTGCCATAACATTTTTTAAAACCCGAAAGTACTTAGTTTTCCTATTTTCGTTACCTAAACACTCAAATTGACCAGCTGGTCGTTGCCTTTGAATACCTTAAAACGCATATCCTTTGCGGTCCTACTGCTAATGCTCACCGCTCCAATGGGGTTTGCGCAGTTTTACAATGGGTCGATCATGGACTTTGGCAAAAACCGGGTTCAGTACCAAGACTTCGCTTGGAGATATTTGCGTTATGCTCGATTTGATTGCTACTATTACCAGGGAGGAGAGGATCTAGCCGAGTACGTGGGCAAAAAAGCCGCCCTCTTTGTTCCGGAAATGGAGCGGGCATTGGAATTCAACCTCGAAAATCCAATTCAGTTCATTGTATACAAGTCACACACCGACTTCAAGCAAAGCAACATTGGTATTACCGGCGATGAATCAACCAATATCGGGGGTTCTACCCGAATTGTCGGCAACAAGGTATTTGTATTTTACGAGGGCGATCACCGCTTACTCGATCGACAGATTCGCAGTGGAATAGCCCAGATCATGATCGAAGAAGCGCTTTACGGAGGAAGTATCCGAGAAATGGTGCGCAATTCCACCCTGTTGCATTTGCCAGATTGGTATACCGCGGGATTGACCGCCTACCTCAGCGGCGGTTGGGATGAGCACGCCGAAAATCAGACCCGCGATGGGGTCCTAGCCGGTAGATACAACAACTTCAATCAGCTGGAGGGCAACGAAGCAGAAATAGCCGGCCTGAGCATTTGGAATTTCATCGCTGAGGTATATGGCGAAAAAGTCATTCCCAATATCGTGTACATGACCCGCATGGCAAGAAACGTGGAAAGTGGCTTTTTGTATGTTCTCGGGCTAAACCTCGAACAGTTTACCGCTGAATACCTCAACTTTTACAAAAGCACATTCCAGCAGGCAGAGGAATTCAGGAATGAAATTGAACTCAGCGAAGTCAAATTCAAGCAGAAAAAAAACAGAACGTACCAACAGTTCAAAATTTCGCCCAACGGAAAATACGCGGCATACGCCAGCACCGAATTGGGTCAATATCGGGTGTACCTGCTCGATATGGAAACCAAAAAAACCAAACAAATCCTCAAACGCGATCACAAAATAGAGCGGGTTCAAGACAAGACCTTCCCTACCCTTTGCTGGTCGCCCAACAGCGAAGCACTGGCCTTTACCTCGGAATACAAGGGCAAATTGCAACTCAATTTTTATTTCCTTTCAGAGCGGGAAGTAAGCACCCGTGAGGTGTTTCAAATGGATAAGATTCTTTCCATGTCGTATGCCAACGACGGCAAATTGATGGTTCTTTCGGGAGTGTACAACGGCCAAACCGATCTGTATCGCTACTATGTGGTGGGTAATCGGCAAGAGAAATTAACCGACGACATCTATGAAGATCTTTCGCCGCGTTTTATTGCCAATGACCGGAAAATCATCTTCGCGTCGAACCGACCTTCCGACACGCTCAATCTGGTACCCGCTAGGCCGCCACAGCGAAACGACGATATTTTTATCCTGCCGCTTGACAACAGCGGTCGATTGGAAAGGATCACTCAAACCAAGGAGCAAAATGAGGCTTTACCCGCCGAATACGGTCCCGACAAATACACCTTCATCAGCAATAAAAACGGCATCATCAATCGTTTCTTCGCGGCTCTCGACAGCAGCATTGCCAGTGTGGATACCACCATCCGTTACACGTATTTCACCAGTACCTCAGCTCTTTCCAATTTCAATCGGAATATCAAAGAATACAACGTCAATCTAGCGTCAGACCTATTCAGCATCACGGCATTTAGCGGCGGCAAAAACCGCTTTTACACTGGGAAATTAAGCGAAGATCAGGTAGTATCGCTATCTGAGATGAAAATCAGCACCCTGAAGTCCATCAAACAAATTGATTTTGACAACCCCGACAGCAGCAGAACCGTACGCGATAAAAAGGTGAGCAGCAGTCCAGTCGACAGCGAGCGAGATGCCTATCGGGTGTTGGTTCCCGATACAGGCCAAGTACAAGAAATCGATATCAATAACTACGAATTCGGGGATGTAGCACCTAGGAAGACCACGCCAACTGCTCCCAGCGCGACAACAAAACCCCCGGTAACCGAAAGCAGAAACGATAGTACAAACCAAAATCAACCCACCAAAAGCATCTTAGATGCGGTAGTGGTTGAGGAGGAAAAACCGCAATACCGGGCATATCAAATCAACTTTGCCACTGACCAAGTATTAACCCAAATCGACAATACCTACAACAACCAGTTCTATCAACTACTCACGGGCCCCGACAACATAAACCCCGGCCTATCTGGTTTCTTCAAACTAGCGGCTTCCGACCTGTTTGAAGACTATAAAATCATGGGCGGATTTCGTTCATCGGTCAATATCAACAGCTTCGATTATCTGTTGACCTTCCAAGACCTGAAGAAAAAATCAGATCATCTCTATCTCGCTCAGCGCCAGAACCAATTGCTGGTTACCGAAACCTCGCTTATCAAGGTAATTACCTACAGCGGATTTTACGAGCGCAAATATCCTTTTAGCGAGGTGGCTGCACTGAAAGGAAGTGTGCGACTCCGTTACGATCAGGCCACTTTCCTATCAACCGATCAACCCAACCTCATGGCCCCTAATTTTCAGCAGTATCAGGCCGGACTCAAACTTGAATATGTATACGACAATACCCTGCGATTGGGCACCAACCTTCTGACGGGAACGCGAGGAAAAGCTTGGATAGAGCATTACCGCGAACCTGGGGTTGATCAATCGCAAACACAAGTGGTTGGTTTTGACGTTCGGCACTATGAAAAACTGCACCGATGCATGATCTTGGCCACCCGTTTATCGGGGTCCACCTCGTGGGGCAATCGCCGATTGATTTATTATTTAGGTGGTGTTGATCGATGGATCTACCTACCCGGCAGTGATCCTGCTACGCCCTTTCCCAACGACGATCGGTTCTATTACCAAGCCTTGGCGAGTCCGCTGCGCGGTGCCCTGAGAAACGTAAGAAACGGCAATAGTTTTGCCGCCCTAAATGCCGAAGTAAGGCTTCCTGTGGCGCGCTATTTTAGCAAAAAACCACTCAAATCGGCTTTTCTGGAGAGTTTTCAGGTGGTTGGATTCAGTGATGTGGGCACGGCTTGGACCGGAACCAGTCCTTACAGCGACGACAATCAGTTCAACAATACCATCATCAATGGAAATCCCATTTCGGCGAGAATACGCTCTCAGCGCGAACCCATCGTGGCGGGCTACGGTTTTGGCCTGCGTGGAAAGGTGCTCGGATATTTCTTGCGCGCCGATTGGGCTTGGTCTTTACAAGACGGATTGGTTACACCGAGGGAGTTTTACCTATCTTTAAGCCTCGATTTTTAAGTAAGATGAGTTTCCAAACCATAATCATCCTGGTTTGCATCGGGCTTTTGGCCGGTGTTCTATCGGGTTTCGTAGGAGTAGGCGGAGGCGTGGTCATTGTTCCCGCACTTGCATTTTTCCTGGGATTGTCGCAACACGAGGCGCAAGGCACCAGCTTGGCTTTGCTAATGACACCCGTTGGCTTATTTGCCGTTATGAATTACTACAAAGCCGGCAACGTCAATATAGTCTACGCCCTTACCATTGCAGTGGGTTTTGTGGTAGGTGCCTTTTTTGGAAGTAAACTTTCGCTCAAGTTGCCCGAAGATACGGTCAAAAAAGTGTTTGGACTGTTTATGTTGATCATGTCACTAAAACTGATTTTCTCCAAATAAATGATTACGCCTGAACTCGTTAAGGAAGCGGCGAACGAAGTATTCCATTCGGTTCTGGGATTTCGCCAGCACTTGCACCAACATCCCGAACTCAGCTTTCAGGAAAATCAAACTGCCGATTTTATCGCCCAGCAGCTCCGTCAAGCGGGCATCACCGAATTTAACACCGGTGTGGCGGGAACAGGTATTGTTGGCACCATCACGGGCGGCAAACCCGGGCCGGTTTTGGCGCTGCGAGCCGATATCGATGCCCTGCCCATACAAGAAGAAAACGAAGTCGATTACAAATCTCAGGTTCCCGGTGTGATGCACGCCTGCGGGCACGATGTTCACAGCGCTTGTTTGTTTGGAGCCTTGCAGATCATCAACCGTTTTAAAGCCGATTTGGCGGGAAGCGTTAAATTTATTTTTCAACCCGGTGAGGAGTTATTGCCGGGAGGCGCCAGCCTGATGATTGCCGAAGGCGTGCTCGAAAACCCATCGGTAAACCATATTTTGGGGCAACATGTTTTTCCTGAATTGCCAGCTGGCAAGGTGGGATTCCGACCTGGGATGTACATGGCATCTACCGATGAAATCTACATCACGGTGACCGGTAAGGGCGGCCATGGAGCGATGCCCCATCAAACCGTCGACACCATTTTAGTGGCCGCCAATATCATAACCCAGTTGCAACAAGTGGTGAGCCGACGCGCCAACCCTACTGTGCCTACCGTTCTCTCCTTCGGACGGATTGAAGGCTTGGGAGCCACCAATGTAATTCCGGGCACCGTAAAAATTGAAGGCACCTTCCGCACGTTTAATGAGGATTGGCGGAATCAAGCCCACCAGATCATTGAGCATCAAATAGGCACGCTGGCTCAGTCGATGGGTGCTGAGGCTCACATCAACATCGTTCGCGGTTATCCCGCCTTGCGCAATCACGAAGAGTTGACCATGCAAATGAACAAAGCGGCCAAGGTTTTCTTGGGCGAGGACAACGTGGTAGCTCTTGAAATGCGCACCACGGCCGAAGACTTTGCGTTCTACAGCCAGCAAATTCCCGCCTGTTTTTATCGCCTGGGGGTGAGAAATGAGGAGAAAGGCATTGTGTACGGTGTGCATCACCCCAAATTCGATATCGATCCCAGCGCATTAGAGGTAGGCAGCGGCCTGATGGCATGGCTGGCTCTCCAGTCCTAACACCTGTTTAACCCAAGAGCCTTATCCGCTTGGGTGATCCTGTCATCGACCTAAACTCAGGCCCAAACCCCCGTGAATACACCCTAGCAGGTTAACCTCAATTCGCTACTTCGCTAAGAAATTTAATGCGCACGAGTTTGATCTCTTCTTCGGTGTAATCGCCGTCGAATTCGTTGTAACAGTCTTCGAGGTTGTCGGTATCGCTTTCTAAAAAGTAATCGTAGATCTCGTCTTGCACGTCTTCGTCAACCACCTCATCGATGTGATAGTCAATATTGACGCGGGTTCCCGATGCCACAATCTTTTCCAATTCTTCAATCACCTCATCGATGGTAACGCCTTTTGCCCGCGCGATGTCGCTGAGCGGCAGTTTGCGGTCGATGCCTTGGATGATGTGCACGCGGAGTCCGGATTTGGCGGGCGCGGTGCGCACAATCAAATCGTCGGGGCGTTCAATGCCATTTTCTTCGACGTAGGTTCGTACGAGCTCCACAAAGGGTTGTCCAAATTTTTTCGCCTTGCCCTCGCCTACCCCGACGATTTTTTTAAGCTCCTCGAGGTTTATGGGGTATTGAATGGCCATATCCTCAAGCGATGGATCTTGGAAAATCACGTAAGGCGGCAGGTTCTTTTGTTTGGCTACCGAGCGGCGCAGGTCTTTTAACAGAGCGAGCAATTGCTCATCGGCGGCACCTCGGCCACTGCTGAGCGAAACGCTATCATCGTCGTCGTCGAGGCTGTAGTCGTGATTGAGGGTAATCATAAACGACTCGGGCTGCTCAATAAAACGCCTGCCTTCATCGGTTAGCTTCAGGGTTCCGTAGCTTTCAATCTCTTTGTAGATCAAGCCTTTTACCGTAACCTGGCGGAGTACGGCGTTCCAGAAATTGATGTCGTGATTGGCTCCCTGGCCGTAAAACTCGTTCTGATCGCCTTTGTATGTGAGGATCTCAGAGGTTTCTTGACCAACCAAGAGTCCGGAAATATATTTGGCCTTGTGTTTTTCGTTGAGTGAGGCAATGGTTTTGAGCAATAGATGCACCTCTGCCATTCCCTCCACTTTTTCTTTCGGATTGCGGCAATTGTCGCACATTTTGCTGCATTGGTTCTCGTCGAATCCCTCGCCAAAATAATAGAGAATATACTTGCGACGGCACATCGATGTCTCGGCGAAACTCACGGTTTCGGAGAGCAGCTGACGGCCAATCTCAATTTCGGCTACCGGTTTGCCTTGCAGGAATTTTTCAAGTTTTTCGATGTCCTTGTAGCTGTAGAACACAATGCAATTCCCTTCGCCGCCATCGCGACCCGCGCGGCCGGTTTCTTGGTAATACCCTTCGAGCGATTTGGGGATATCGTGGTGAATAACGTAGCGAACATCGGGTTTGTCGATCCCCATTCCAAAGGCAATGGTGGCTACAATTACATCACATTCCTCCATCAAGAAGGCATCTTGTGTTTTGGCGCGGGTGTTGGCATCGAGTCCGGCGTGATAAGGTAGCGCCTTAACGCCGTTGATCATGAGCGTTTGCGCCAATTCTTCCACCTTTTTACGGCTCAGGCAGTAGATGATGCCCGACTTGCCTTCGTGTTGTTTGATGTAGCGAATGATCTGCTTCTCAACTTGTTGTTTCTGGCGCACCTCGTAATAGAGGTTTGGGCGATTAAACGAGGCCTTGAAAAAATTGGCATCGACCATGCCCAAGGTCTTTTGAATATCGCTCTGCACCTTGGGGGTAGCGGTAGCGGTAAGGGCTATGATGGGCATTTGCCCTATTTCGTTGATGATGGGGCGCAGACGGCGGTACTCCGGTCTGAAATCGTGTCCCCATTCAGAGATGCAGTGGGCTTCGTCGATGGCAAAGAAGGAAATTTTGACACTTCTGAGAAAATCAACGGTTTCGCCTTTGTTGAGCGATTCGGGGGCCACGTAAAGCAATTTGGTTTTGCCGTCGATGATGTCTTGCTTCACCCGATTGGTCTCCGTTTTGGTAAGCGATGAATTGAGCACGTGAGCCACGCTGTCGTCGTCGCTAAAACCTCTGATGGCGTCTACTTGATTTTTCATCAGGGCGATGAGCGGCGACACCACGATAGCAATACCGTCCATCATAAGGGCCGGCAACTGGTAGCACAAGCTCTTTCCACCGCCGGTGGGCATGATCACAAACGTGTCTCTGCCATCGAGGATACTCTGTATGATGGCTTCTTGGTCCCCTTTAAAGGTGTTAAAACCAAAATATTTCTGTAAGGCTTCAGTAGGTGTAAGGGTGGCTTTATCTATCATCGCATCATCTTTCGCTAAACCGTTTTTTTAAAGACCGGTAAAATTACGAATATTTTTGCCCTACCGGGTAAATTATCATCTTTGCATCACAACATCACGATGGAGTTCACAAAGGCACAGATAATAGGCATTGCGCAAGAGGCTATCCAACAGGAGGCCAGTGCAATATCCCACCTAGGCACATTTTTATCAGATCAATTTACGGAAATTATTGATATCTGCCATCAGTGCAAAGGAAGAATCGTAATTACCGGCATCGGAAAAAGCGCCATCATCGCTCAAAAGCTTACTGCCACGCTGAATAGCACCGGATCTCCTGCCCTGTATATGCACGCCGCCGACGCCATTCACGGCGATCTGGGCATGATTCAACCGGGCGATGTGGTGTGGTGCATCAGCAAAAGCGGAAACAGTCCCGAGATAAAAGTGCTGATCCCCTTGATTAAAAACATGGGGAATACGGTCATCGCGCTGGTGGGAAATACCGAGAGCTACCTGGCCCGCGAAAGCGACTACATGGTCAACACCACCGTCGATCGCGAAAGCTGTCCGAACAACCTAGCCCCAACCACTTCCACCACCGCTCAAATGGTGATGGGCGACACCATTGCCGTGTGTTTGATGCGGCTCAAAAACTTCGACAAAGCTGATTTTGCCCGCTACCACCCCGGCGGTGCACTGGGCAAAAAACTGTACCTCAAGGTAGGCGACTTGCTGCAGAACTCGCAGGCGCCCCAGGTTCAGCCATCGAGCACCTTGCGCGAGGTTATATTGGAAATCTCGTCGAAGCGATTGGGGGCCACCGCTGTGGTAGAAAATGGCGATTTGGTAGGACTGATCACCGATGGCGATTTGCGCCGCATGATGGAAAAGGACCTCGACCTCAATCGGGTTACAGCCAGCGACATCATGACACGGCAACCCACACAAACCCAACCTGCCGAGTTGGCTTTTAGTGCCTTCACCACCATGGAAAACAAAAAAATTACCCAGCTGCCGGTCGTTGAAAACGGCAAATACATTGGGCTCATACATTTACACGATATACTGAAAGAGGGGATTTTTTAATGGCCGAAGAGAGAGAAATGGGATTTTTAGACCACCTGGAAGAACTCAGGTGGCGTTTGGTGAAATCGGCTGCTGCCATTGTCGTATTTGCCTCTTTGGCGTTTATCAATGTCGACATCGTCTTCGACGGCATCATCCTCGCACCCAAAAGTCCCGATTTTATCACCTACCGGGTCTTGTGCCAATTGGGCAACTTTTTCCATCTGGGCGATTTGCTCTGTTTTACCGATTTTAATTATACCCTGCAAAACATCAACATGTCGGGGCAATTGGGCACCCACATCATGGTGTCTATTATAGCCGGTATTGTGGCTGCCTTTCCCTTTGTATTCTATCAGCTGTGGTCGTTTGTCAAGCCCGGTTTAAAACAAAATGAGCAGAGCAAGGCCCGCGGCATCGTGTTCTACGCTTCGGTGTTGTTTTTGTTGGGTGTGGCCTTCGGATATTACGTGCTGGCGCCTTTGTCGATTCAATTCCTCGGCACCTATCGCGTGTCGGCCCAGGTAGAAAACCAAATCAGCCTCGACAGTTTCATCAGCACCGTAACCTCGTTGAGCTTATACACCGGCATTGTATTTGAGCTTCCCATCGCCATTTACTTCCTGGCCAAAATTGGCATCATCAGTGCCACCTTTCTCAAAAAATACCGCAAACACGCGTTTTTGGTGGTGCTCATCGTAGCGGCCATCATCACCCCCCCCGACGTGCTGAGCCAGTGTATCGTAACCGTACCGCTGATGTTGCTGTACGAGACAGGAATCATGGTAGCCGCTCGAATGGAACGAAAACAAGCATCTGAAAACAACTGAGTATGAGTCACCCATTAGTTACTGAATTCAACGCCTACCGCTCGAAAATGAACGAGCGCATCATGGAATCAGACAATCTGGTTATCAAGCGCTTCTTCAACCTCGACACCAATACCTATGCCAACGGGGCCTTATCGACCAAAACCAAAGAGATGTTGGGCTTGGTAGCCAGTATGGTGTTGCGATGCGACGATTGCATCAAATACCACGTAGAGAAATGCAAGGAAGAAGGCCTTACCAAAGCAGAAATTGAAGAAGTATTCTCCATTGCCCTGATTGTAGGCGGAAGCATCGTCATCCCTCACCTTCGCAGAGCTGTTGAATATTGGGACGCCCTGCATCAGTAGTGGTACGTTTCTTTAACATCCCTGCCGGAATGATAAATAATTCCGTATTTTCATAACCGGCTCCTATGAAGAAACGCGTTATTGAATGTGTCCTTGTTGTGCTTTGCTTGCTTGGCGCGAAATTGCACGCCCAGCAGACTATTGTCTCTGGTGTTGTCATCGACAAAAAAACCCGCGAGCCCTTGCCCTTTGCCGCCGTGCAATACCAAGACTCTAAGATTGGCGCCACAACCGACGTAAACGGTCAATTTTATCTGGCCACCTATTACGCCACCGATACGCTGGTGGTCAAATTCTTGGGCTACGAGGAAAAAAAGATCAAAGTCAAGAAGGATGTCGAACAACGACTCACCATCGAACTGGTGACCAGCGGTGTGGGATTGGGCGAAGTGGTTATCAAATACGATAAGGAGCAGGAAAATCCGGCACACCCCATCATCAGAAGGGTCATT
>DASUEB010000002.1:0-9328 GCA_036275295.1 Luteibaculaceae bacterium
CTGATCGCCACCCCAGTGCAGTTAAAAGCCCCACAGAGGCCATTACCAAATACAATTCCATTAGCTGGTGTGATCAGAGGTAATTACCCATTTCCCATCCACCTGCTTCCAAATCAGGGTAAAATAGCCGCCGATGGTGTCCTGCGTGCGTTTTAATTGCCACGTACCTAAATGGAACACGGCATCAGGAGCCAAATGGTCCATTTTGATCGTTTCAAATGTTAGTTGCCCCATTTTTTCGCGACTGCTGTAGTTTTTCCGATAGTTGTTTAGGGTGGCCAGCCAACCGTATGTAACCCCCTTGTTACCCACAAAAATGAGGGAATCGCTTTGTTGATAAGCCGACATAAAACCAGCAATATCGCCAGCGTTCCAAGCCAAAGCCTGTTTCTTCATGGCTTTTAAAATTTCTTCCTCGCTTTTATCCTTTGACGGGGCACAGGCCACCAAGCAAAAAGAGGTCAGTACTGCCGCCACCCAACTTGTGTATTTCATGCAACAATGATAACAAAAACTCCACAGTTCAATCATGAACACAAGACCCACACCCCCTGAATGGCACAGCAAATACCAAAGATAAAAGCCCGATGTGCGAGGGGTTTATCTACCGGGATTGGCTCTACTTTCTCACACTGGTCATCATACCGCCTAGGGTACAGAGTAATGGTCTCTCACCAACATAGGGCCACCACTGTACCACAGTTTGAACGATTTGGCAAGTAGATTTTTCAACCGCGGCGGGGATGCGATTACATGTAGACCACTGTGTTTTCAGAGGGTGAGGCTTTTTTGTTTTTGCGCATGAGCACTGTGAGGGGTTGAACCACGTCCTTAACAGAACTGGATAAAGAGGACCGAGCTTTTAACGCAGTATTAAACCCGGCGTAAAGCGGCTTGACTTGTTTTGCACCAACTTAAAACTGAAGCAATGAAAATATCTTTACGCCTTGTATTTACATTGGTTGCAGGAATCGCTGCCTACCAACAGACAAGTTATGCCCAGACCATAAGCGGAACCTTGGTCGGGCGTTATGCCACCGGGCTTTTTGACGCCGGTTCTACAGAAATTGTGGCCTATGATCCTCAGAGCAAGCAGCTCTTTTCAGTGAATGCGGTAAGTGGCGACATTGATATTATATCGATCACCAATCCTGCTCAGCCACAATTCATCTCGAGTATCGACTTGGCGCCTTACGGAAAATCGGCAAACAGCGTGGCGTTTAAGGATGGTGTCCTGGCAGCGGCTGTTGAGGCTTCCAATAAACAAGAACTGGGAAAAGTGGTGTTTTTCGACGCTCAAGGTAATTTTCTGAACAGCGTGAATTCCGGCGCCCTGCCTGACATGCTAACCTTTTCACCCGACGGTTTGACGGTTTTAGTGGCCAATGAGGGCGAACCGAGTGCTGACTATACCGTAGACCCCGTTGGTTCTATTACCATCATATCACTTGACAACGGTGTTTTGTACCCCGAGGTTACCGTGGTAGGCTTTGAAAGTTTCATCGGCAAAGAAGATTCACTCCGAACAGCCGGTATCCGCATCTTTGGACCCAATGCAAATGCCGCGCAGGACATAGAACCCGAATATATTGCGGTTAGTGCCGATTCCAAAACCGCTTGGGTGGTTTGTCAGGAAAACAACGCTATGGCCAAAATAGACCTCACCACCAAGAGTCTGATTGGTTTCAAGTCGTTGGGGTTGAAAGACCACAATGTCATCAGCAATGCCTTTGATCCTTCTGATCGGAACGACGGCAAGATCAACATAAAACCTTACCCTGCCAAAGGAATGTATATGCCCGATGGAATGGCCGCGATTACCATTGCCAATCAAACCTACATATTGACAGCCAACGAAGGGGATGCTCGCGAATACGGTGATTTTGTGGAGAATGCCCGATTGAAAGATCTTTCTATCGATGCAGCACTCTTGGCAGCAAATCCAGGATTAGCAGCCGACAGTGCTCTGGGAAGACTCAATATTAGCAAACTAGATGGCGATATCGACAACGATGGCGACATCGACGTGATACACAGTTATGGGGCAAGATCTTTCTCCGTTTTTTCCAGCGATATCAACTTGTTGTATGACAGCGGAAATGAATTTGAAACATTCTTCGCCACCGAAACACCCAATCACTTCAACACCAGTCACACCAACAACACCAAAAAGAACCGCAGCGACGATAAAGGCCCAGAACCCGAGTGCATCACGGTTTTGGAGGCTGGTCCGTCTAAATTCGCATTTATTGGACTGGAGCGAACCAGTGGCATTCTTGTGTACGATGTAACCCAACCGACCCAACCCGTTCGCTGCGGATACATCACATCCAGAGATTTCACACAAACTCCAGGAGCTAATACGCAGGGCGGCGACCTAGGCCCAGAAGGTTTGATAACCATCAGTGGCTCCGATAGCCCAGATGGAATGACCTATTTGGTATCGGCAAATGAAGTAAGCGGTTCTATTGCCATTTACCGCCTTTCGGGCAGCGGTTTAAGCAGCCTGACAGAAAATCAAAAATCTGATTTTGGCGCAGTATGGCCTAATCCGGTAACCGGCGAAGTGCTTTATTTGACGCGCGAAACAAGCGGAAAAATTCTCGATATAAACGGCCGAGTGTTGCAGACCGTTGTAAATAGCAAACAAATAAACGTAAGCCAACTTCAACCGGGCATGTATTTACTAGAGAATGATTTGGGCATTACCCAGCGTTTCATTAAACAGTAAATCAGCGACTACCTGTAAACGGAAAAAAGCCAGTTGAATTTCTCATTAAAAGCATAAAAAAAGGGACCCATTTGGATCCCTTTTTTTGTAGCGAGAGAGAGGCTTGAACTCTCGACCTCATGATTATGAATCATGCGCTCTAACCAACTGAGCTACCTCGCCATTTGTAACGGGTGCAAAAGTATATTTTTTTCAATATGAACCCAAGCCAAACAAGAAAATTTGAATTTGAATAATTTCCCAATCAAACTTGGAAGTGAAGGGTAAATATTTATATTAGTGGACCAATGAATTATTGAATGAAGAAGTTCGAACTAGAATACGTCATCAACTGCAGCAATCTAATTCTATTCGATATGATTAGCACACCCTCTGGTTTATCGGAGTGGTTTGCAGACAACGTGAACATTAAGAACGATCTTTACACCTTTTATTGGGATGGCAGCGAGGAAACAGCTCGTTTAATTTCGAAGAAATACGGTGAATATGTTCGATTTCATTGGGTTGAACACCAAGAGCAAAACACATACTTGGAATTGAGAATAAAAATTGACCCCCTAACCAACGATGTCGCACTTTTGATAACCGATTTTGGGGAAGATGAAGACGATATCGAGGAAATGATCGATCTCTGGGAGAGTCAAGTCCACGAGCTTATTAAGCGCGTAGGGGGTTAGGCCCCTATCAACTTTTCTACTAGCAATCTCCCCGCCCGCAAAGCGCCATTTATGGAACTGTTCAGGGTGAAATCGCCCACTTGATACACTCCTTTAGATAGCGTAACCTCATCCAGCGTAAAATCATACCTCACTTCGTGTTGAACAGGCAATGCTTTGACAATGGGATACGCTTTTATCAATTCCCAATAACTGGCATTGGGACCAAACCAAACTTTTAGTTCCTTTTTGACTTCCCGGGCCAAGATATCAAAGGGGTAATTCCTATCGTCAACCACATTGACGCTGATCAAGGCATCAGAGGTGTACGAATACTCCTCAGAGACGTCGGTCAAGACAGCTAGGTGGTTAATGAGCTGTCCATTCCCTCCTACCACAAGAAAAGACTCGGGCAATGGAGAATGGCTGTATTTGTAGTAAAATGTGGTTGTTCGGTTGTATTTTACAGCTTGGGTTTGCACTCCAGTCAATGACTCCTTGGGATCGCAAGCTATGATGATGTGATCGGCTTCGAACTGCATACCATTCTCTATAATCACATAACCCGAGTAAACCGTTTTAACCGTAGTCTCTAGTAAAAGCTCGCTAGGGGTTAACTGTGAAGCCATTTGAAGTCCGATTTCACCCATGCCATTGGCTGGTACAGCCGTATCTCCCTCTGAAAACATTTTAAAACAGAAGTCAAACATACGCCGTGAGGTATTCAACTCACTTTCTAAAAATACTCCGCCAAAAAAAGGCCGCAAGAATGAATCTATGAAACCATTGCTAAAACCATATTCTTTGAGTGCATCAGCGGTAGGTATTTCCTTTTGTTCAAAAATAGCCTCTACACTCATGGATTTGAGTCTATTTTTCAGCTTGAGCAGCTTGATTTTGTCACCCAAAGAACCCACTCCGCCAAATAGGGTGGCAAACATCTTACCGGGTATTCGCGTAGGATCGGCAACCAACTTGAAGGTCTCCGCCTCGCGGTAAACATAGGCTCCGGGCTGGAAATACTTCAGTTTGAGTTTGGCCGGATTGAGTGCCAACTCCAATTCGGGATAATCGGTAAGAAGAACTTGAAAACCACGATCTAATTGAAAACCATCTACCGTATCTGTTTTAACCCTGCCACCCACTTCAGGTGATGACTCAATAACCAGTACTTTTTTGTTTCTCTTCTTGAGTTGGATGGCGGCACTTAAACCCGTTAGCCCCGCACCAACTATGATATAATCGTATTTCATCTGACTAACCCATTCTGGCCCCGCAAACATAAGGTTTTCCTTTGATAATCAGCAGGGATTCTTTATCTCGTCCTTGTTAAGGTGGTAAATAAACAAAAACATGTAATTGCCTGCCAATGCACCAAACAAGTGCCATAAAAAATGAGTTCCCATCGGCAAGATTTGCCAATGATCGGCGATGCGAAAAAAAAGTGCCAACGAAAATCCGCCTAAGGCATAAAGAATAAACCACCATCGAGCAAATCCCCTCTTAACCAATAAAGCAACCGTAGGTGCCAGAACCAAGACGCCCATAAAAGCATAACTCAAACTCACGGCAAACGGGTATTTGATAAAACTAAACAAAAGCCCCTGAACCAACACCCCGCCTGCAACTACACCAAGAGCGTACAACCAACTGCCCAAAAGCTTATCAATGAAATAGACACTGGTCATAAAACACAAAATCAGAATCGGCAGCCAATCCATGTACATGAAAAATGCGTGCATCCGAAAAGCGTGATAAACAGTACCCCCAATGGCCCCTATGGTTAGAAAAACGGTGGCCCAGGTGAGAAACTTAAACTGCTCATATTGTCCCCTCAGCTTCCAAAACCAAAAGGCGCCCATCGCAAAAAACAGCAGCGCCGACATGGCATTGTAGGGCTCTACCACAAAATGATTAAAATTCGTTTCCATGTAGACATGTCCACCATCACGCGCCACTAAATCAACCTTATCCATACAACTTATTTTCCCTATAAGTTACGAAATTTCACCCTTGCGAATTGGGTTTTTTAGACCAATGACAAAGGTTAGACGGCAAAATGCCCCTTCTTAACACTTTTTCTGAATAGGCGTGTATATTTTCGTATGGTGAAAACACTGATCTTCCTTTTGTCACTGAGCTGGCTCGTTTGTCTGGCATGTCAACGACCTATCGATCAACAAGCCTCTGAACGACCCATTCAGATGTTAACCACCATAGGTCAAGTCCCTATGGGATGGTCCACTTACAGCCAGAAAGAGTCAGGGCCATTTAAATTTGAAGTTCTAGGCTCTCCCCTTTGCGATCAGCCCAATTGGACCTTGCGCTGGTACAAAAACGAGCGAGTGATATCGCAAGACACTGTATTTACCCAGAAACCGCATTGGCAAGCAATTACCGACTTCGAAGGCGACAACAACCCCGAAATCATCTCGCTTTGTTATACCAACGCCGACAGTATGATAACGGTTCACGCTCTGACGGAAGAAAAACAAATCGTTCGGAAAGCCCTTTTATTCGAGAAAACCGAAGTCAAAAATGTTGAATTAACCACAGATGGATTCATCGTCCATTTCACCAATTCACTCCAGCACCCGCCTCAACCCATCAAATGGGATCTGGATAAGCCTTTGAAACCCTGTTAATCAAAGTTTGTTTCTAAGCGCGATTATCTCGGATAAACCTGAGGTTCAAAGCTATCAAACCTAAGCTTTCAACCAGAAGGTAAATGGCTTCTGCGCCATGTTATCCCAGCAAAAAAAGCCTCGTTACCTCCAAGATCAAGAGTACTATAAATACCTGCGATACCACGGAAAAATGGGCGAGAGCCTGTCGCGACAATCGCAATTAGGCCCCATCAACCAGTAATCCCCAAATCCGTTAAAGCGGCAAGCACATTGGCTTCCACCCTGCGCTCTAAGTTGCTGATATCCGTTTTTTCAAATGCCGCGCCTAAAATATTTTCGTACAACTCAATGTAACGCTCGCTAACCGATTGAACGTAGGTGGAGGTCATTTCGGGAACCACTTGTCCTTCCTTGCCTTGAAACCCGTTTTGAATGAGCCATTGGCGGACAAATTCCTTACTCAACTGGCGCTGAGGCTCCCCTTTTTGGAGTAAATCGAGATAGGTATTGGCGTAGAAATAACGAGAGCTATCTGGGGTGTGAATTTCATCTATCAGATGGATTTCTCCGTCGATTTTACCAAATTCATATTTGGTATCTACCAAAATCAAGCCTCTCTGGGCTGCCATTTGGGTTCCGCGCTCAAAGAGGGCACGGGTGTATTTTTCTAACACCGCATAATCCTCGGGCGACACAATGCCTTGAGCTAAAATCTGTTCCCTGCTTATATCCTCATCATGACCTTCGCTGGCTTTGGTGGTGGGTGTTATGATGGGCTCTGGAAAAGCTTCATTTTCCTTCATTCCATCCGGCATGCGCACGCCGCAAATCTCTCTTTTACCCGCAGCATACTCTCTCCAAGCATGACCCGTTAGGTAGCCTCGAATCACCATTTCAACCTTAAACGGATCCGCCATTCGGCCAATGGATACACTGGGATCAGGACTTGAAATAAACCAATTGGGAGCTATATCTCGCGTTTGCTCTAGGAAAGAGGCAGCGATTTGATTGAGCACTTGACCCTTGTATGGGATACCCTTGGGTAAAACTACGTCAAAGGCTGAAATACGATCGCTGGCTATCATCACCAGATAGGTATTGTCGATGGTGTAAACCTCGCGAACTTTGCCCTTGTAATAAGCGGTTTGCTTGGGAAAATGGAAGGATGTTGAAAGAAGGGTTTCCATGATTAAATCTCTGTGTTTTTTTTAGCCGTTAGATCGTCGTCTTTATCATATGCTTTGATGATCTTGTCGACTAATGGGTGACGAATGATGTCGGAACTATCTAGGGGAACGATACTGATGCCATCGATATTTTTGAGCAGCCTCAGGGTTTGAGGCAATCCCGATTGATGTGCCCGAGGCAAATCGATTTGCGTCACATCGCCCGTAACAATGAATTTGGCGTCCTTGCCCATTCGGGTGAGAAACATCTTTAATTGTGCCTTGGTTGCATTTTGGGCTTCATCCAAGATTACCACCGACTTGTCTAACGTTCGGCCGCGCATGAATGCCAGAGGTGCAATTTGAATAACTCCTGTTTCGATGAATTCCGCCAAACGATCTGGGGGAATCATATCCCGCAAGCCGTCGTAAAGCGGTTGCATGTATGGGTCTAGCTTCTCTTTTAAATCGCCAGGCAAGAATCCCAGGTGTTCACCGGCTTCCACAGCGGGGCGTGTTAAAATAATTCGCTTTACCTCTTTGTTTTTAAGCGCACGAACCGCCAGCGCCACTGCCGTGTAGGTTTTCCCGGTACCCGCAGGTCCAATGGCAAAGATCATATCACTTTTGCCGTAAGCCTCCACGATTCGCTTCTGATTTTTGGTAATGGCTTTAACCTGAATTCCCGCATTGCCGAAAACCAGAACTTCATCATTCCCCTTTACCGCCTCGATCACATGTCCTTCGGTATTTACGATAGAATCCATGATCTCAACCGTCATTCTGTTGTAGTGATTCAGGTGCTCAATAACTGCCTGAAGTTTCTCCTCGAAACGGGCCAACTCCGGCTCCTCTCCTACCACTTTTACTTGATTTCCGCGCGCAATGATCTTGAGCTTAGGAAAATGCTGTTTGAAATGATTCCACTTTTTGTCATTCGGACCGTACAAATTTACGAGGTCAACAGACACCAACTCTATAGTTCTCTCCAATATCTCAGTTTATCGGGGTTAAGGCTAAAATTTTCTCTTAATTTTGGACCGACAAAATAACGTAAAAGCTGGTTATCCCCGATTTCAAATTCAACAATTCGCAT
Organism: Luteibaculaceae bacterium; assembly: GCA_036275295.1. Taxonomy (GTDB): domain Bacteria; phylum Bacteroidota; class Bacteroidia; order Flavobacteriales_D; family Luteibaculaceae; genus DASUEB01. The sequence goes on from DASUEB010000002.1 coordinate 8,277, forward strand.
GCCCGTTATAACGCTTACGACCGATTTAGGTACAAGAGATTACTACGTAGCGGCGGTTAAGGGTACCATTTTGAGCATTTGTCCGGAGGCCATTTTGGTTGATGTGAGTCACGACATTGTTCCTTTCGACTTGTTTCAGGCGGCCTTTGTTATCAAAAATGCCTACCACCATTTCCCGCCGGGATCTATTCATATCATTGGGGTTGACGTATCGGGGCGAACCTCGGTTAAAGCATTAGCGGCACAATACAATGGGCATTACTTCTTGGCGAGTGACAACGGGATTTTCTCGATGTTATTCGACGACACACCCGAAGTGGTTACTGCCATTCAATTTGGAGCCGAATTGCAAGTGGTGCCCTTTCCGTTGCGCGACATACTCGCAGTGGCTGCGGGTCAGCTCGCCATCCACCGCAATATCGAGTTATTTGGGCCGCGAGTGCAGACCTACCTGGAGCGAAACACCTTTAACCCTGTAGTGACCAACAGTGAAATCAGGGGACAAGTGGTATACATCGATGGATATGGAAATGCCATCACCAACGTCACAAAATCGCTTTTCTACCGGGTAGGAGAATCGAGAGAATTCGCGTTATACTTCACCTCCATGAACCAGCCCATTCGAAAAATAAGCATGTACTACGACGATGTAGCCGAGGGAGAGCGACTAGCTCTTTTCACCTCAAGCGGCCATCTTCAAATATCCATCAACAAAGGCATAAACGGCGCCGGGGGCGGTGCTAGCCAACTATTCGGATTAAAACTACATTCATCTATACGAATTGAATTTTTATGAGCACCAGACCCTTTCACCTCGCGTTTCCCATTTTGAGTATTGAAGATACTCGCCAATTTTACCGCGATATCCTCGAGTGCCAAGTGGGCAGGGAGAGCGATCGATGGATTGATTTCAACTTCTTCGGGCATCAACTCTCCGCTCACTTAGTAGAGAAAATGCCTGATGTACCACACAATCTGGTAGATGGGAAAAAAATACCTGTAGCCCATTTCGGTGTTGTGCTCAAGCCCGATCAATGGATCCTGCTCAGAGA
>DASUEB010000003.1:0-6559 GCA_036275295.1 Luteibaculaceae bacterium
TTCGGTTCGCAAGGACAGCGCAAATCTTATGTACTGGCTCTTAAGATGGCGCAATACACGTTGATCGCCGATCGAAGTAAAAAGCCCCCTATTTTGCTGTTAGATGATATCTTTGATAAACTGGATGAAAACCGACTAACCCATTTGCTCGGTTTGATAGAAAAAATGGACGCCGGACAGGTTTTTATCACTGATACAGAGTATGATCGGTTAAATCGAGTCCTTGGAAAGATGCATTCGACCTATACGTTGTTACAAGTTACTGATGGTACGCTAACGGCATGAGAAGAAAAGATAATACCGAAAGCTTGAAGCAGGTCATTGACCGCCTACTGAATGTTTATCAATTAGAGGATAAATTTACAGAGGTAGCGCTTATTAAAAGTTGGTCCGACCTGCTAGGACCGGCAATCGCCAAACGCACCACTCGACTTTTTATAAAAGACCGGAAGTTATTTGTGACCTTAAACAGCGCTCCTCTTAAACAAGAACTCTCGCTTGGCAAAAGTCGCCTGATCGAGTTACTCAACGAGCCCTTCGGCAGAAAAGTGATTGAGGAAATCGTTTTTCTATGAACCTGCGAATAGTTTTCACGAGCGATTGGCACCTGAGCTGTGACCCTAGACAAAGCCCAACTATGGAGCGTTTGGTGGAGAGCGTGCGCCAAATCAACCCTAACTTCATCGTTGGTGGGGGAGATTTTATCCGCGACGGCGGAACGGATCCGCAAGAGGTATCGCGCCTTCAATGGCAGGAGGTGGCATCATGGCAGGAGCAGTTGGGTCTAATTGCACCCTTATACGCACTGCTGGGAAATCATGATTTTCAGTTCGATATTTCATTGGGAAACAGATTAATACATGCTTTACATGAACTTCGCATTGAAAAAGGATTCTATAAAAAGGAGGTGGGTTCATGGACTTTCATTTTCTTGAATTCCACCTGTTTAACTACCCACTCTTATCGCGCCTCGCTCGACCAGAAGCAACAGGAATTTTTACAGACTGCGATTAACGAGGCCAAGGGGCCTGTGGGTGTTTTTTCTCATATTCCTATTCTGTCAGCTGCGGTCTTTCACGACGGTGAGCTGAATAAAGGCGACCATTGGCAAGTTCCCGGGAAATGGATGCATCTCGATTCTCTTCAGATTCATCAAATACTGGCAAACTCCAAAAAAGTGCGTTTTGCGTGTGCAGGGCATTTGCATCTCTTCGAACGTGTGATGTATGATGGACTTCAATACATTACTGCGGGCGCCCTCAGTGGAAATTGGTGGGAGGGCTCTTACCGAGGCACACCGCCTGGTTTCGTTGAACTGGTGTTGAGTGCTGAGGATTTGCTCAACGTACACTACCATTCGCTCCTTTGATGGATGAGAGTGAATTGTCCATCATTTTATGGACTCATTCATTTCCAGTCTTTACGCTCGGCTAGAATTTCCATGTATGTTTGCCGATCTACTTCTACACAACCTAGGCTGGACAAGTGATTGGTGTGCATTTGGCAATCGACACAGGTAAAACCAAGCTCCTGTAAAACCGCGCTCATGGTGAAAAAAGCCAGTTTAGACGCGTGGGAAACCACTGAAAACATAGATTCGGCGTGAAACACCCGCCCGAAGTGAATACCAAAAAGTCCACCTACTAGCTCCTGGTCCCGCCAAACTTCAAAACTCATCGCATGACCTAGTTGGTATAGTTCCCTGTATACCGTCAACATATCGGGTATCATCCAAGTGTCACCCTCTTTTTCGATATGCGTTTCTGCACATTTTTGGAGCAACTCATTAAAACATTGATTGACCGTGCAAGTAAATGCGCTTTTTTTCAATGCCTTGGCATTGCTCCTGCTCACGTGGTGGGTTCCGGGGTAGAGTACCATCCTGGAGGGCGGAGCCCACCACAGAGGTTGGGGAAACTCGTTGCCAAACCAGGGGAAAATGCCCGATTGATAGGCCTTTCGGAAGGATTCAACCGATAGATCGCCGCCAATAGCCAGCAGGCCGTCATCCTCGGCGCGTTCAACGGGAGGGAATTCGGTAATCGGGTTAGGTAGCCAGGTGATTGCCATAAAAAAACCTCAGGATTTACTTGTTTCTGTGCTTTTGGTTGGTGCCAATGTGCTTGAGAAACAAGTTTCCTGAGGAAATTTTTTTGTCGTATTACGATCCTATGGTCTAGTATTCAAACGTTGGGTGTAGGCCAAAGTTAGTGACATTTCTCTCTTTCAGAGAAAAAGAAAGATCCCTCAATAGCTGCATTTTCGTCGCTATCGCTACCGTGAACGGCATTGGCTGCAATTGATTTCGCAAATTCAGCGCGAATGGTTCCTGGAGCTGCTTTGGTTGGGTCGGTGGCGCCAATAAGGTTGCGATACGCCTCCACAGCATTCTCTTTTACTAGAATGGCAGCTACAATGGGACCGCTGCTCATGTATTCTACCAACTCTCCGTAAAAAGGACGCTCAGCGTGCACAGCATAAAATGCTTCAGCTTCGGCACGGGTGAGTTTGGTGTATTTCATAGCCTCGATTTCAAAACCGTTCTCGAGGATTTTGTTGATGATCTTTCCGGTGTTTTTAGCCTCAACTGCGTCAGGCTTGATCATGGTAAACGTCTTAGTCCCTGCCATTTTTCAATTATTTGTTCAAATTTGGCGCAAAAGTAGAAAATTATCGTTCGATATTTGCTCACCTTTGCTAACAAAGCTGCGCCGTCATTATGAATTTTCCAAGCGATTCGATTCAACAAGTACATACACTCATCCACAAAGCCGAGCGAATTGTTATTACCACACATGTTTCACCCGATGGTGATGCGATGGGGTCGTCTTTAGCGCTGTATCATGTGTTGAAAAAGGCAGGGAAACAGGTTACTGTAATTACTCCTAACGCACAGCCGAGGTTCCTGACTTGGCTGCAAGATGCCGACAAAACCATTGCCTACGATCAAATACCCGAGGAGTCGTCCCGTTGTGTGGAGGAGTCGGATTTGATTTTCTGCCTTGATTTTAACGATTTGAAGCGCCTAGATACGTTTGAGCCGCTAGTTTCAGCCAGTCAGAAACCAATGGTCGTAGTTGATCATCATCAGCAACCTAAGGATTTTGCCACTGTTCTCATTAGCGACGAAAGCAAATCCTCTACCTGTGAAATGATTTTTGATCTCATTGAGGATCTGGGGTGGATTGATAAGATAGACAAAGACACGGCAAATTGCATCTTTACCGGTTTGAGCACCGATACGGGTTTTTTCAGACACAATTGCACTACCGCCCGCGTACACCGCATAGCGGCGCATCTGATAGAGCTCGGGGCCGAGAACACGAAAGTCGTGGAGCGCATCAATGATACCAACTCCGTAAGCCGATTAAAGCTTCTGGGTTATGCGCTTAGCCAAAAAATGACCCATTGGCCCGAATTCAAGACCGTGGTTTTTGATCTGAACGCGGAAGAATTGAGGCAATTTGGCTATCAAGAAGGGGATACCGAAGGGTTGGTTAATTACGGATTGTCTATTGAAGGAGTGGTTTTTAGTGTGTTCTTCAAAGAGAGTGCCGACAAAATCAAAATTTCATTCCGGTCTAAAGGAGATTTCTCGGCGCAGGCCATTGCGAAAGAATATTTCAACGGCGGCGGTCATTATAATGCGTCGGGTGGAGCGTTTTACGGTTCAATTTCGCAAGCCAAGGAGTTGTTATATAGTGTTTTAAAATGATGAGAACTTGGATTTATATGGTCATTGCTGCTTGTGGTGTTTCTTGTACTCAGAAGCCAGTGCAAACCGAGCCCTCGAAGGAAGAGTTGATGGATTACAACAAGTTGGCCCTCAAGAAGGAGTCGGTTATGATAGATCGATATGTCGAGGCTCAGCAATGGCCGGTAGTGACCTCTGGAAGTGGACTCAGGTATTACATTTATCAGCCAGGCGCTGGGGATTCCGTGCGAACCGAGGATCGTATCACTGTTAAAATGACCATCACACTCCTCAATGGCGACACTTGTTACTCCCACCTAAAATATGGTCCTGAAGCCTTCACCGTTGATTATGACCACCACGAAAGTGGCCTTCATGAAGCGGTAAAAAAAATGACCGTGGGATCTAAGGCTAAGGTAATTTTACCCTCCCACTTAGCCTTTGGTGTGGCTGGAGATCACGATAAAATTCCGATGCGCGCTACTGTGGTATACGATTTGGAAATTGTTTCCAAAAATTGAATCCAACTTTGATTTCAAGCAAGGGGGAGTGCATTTTAACACGCTATTCAGCTTTTTTGTAGACCCTTTTTTTATGGTTCCCTGCGGGAGTACCCCTTTGATTTCTTCCGTTGGGCCTTGCTCATACTTGGGCTTCAGAAATCGGGTGGTTCTAAAGTCCTAGTGCAAACATAACCAGTTGTTTGTGCAGGTCAGGTGGATTCTGTCTCCATTCGCCGATGGTTTTAGTTAGAATGGATTCACTTGAGGTGGTTATGTTCTTAGCTATGGTAAGTCGGAAGTGAACGGGCGCTGAGGTTAGGACATCCCCTAACAAGGTGTTGTTGCGAAAAGGAGTATCCATAAACAGTTGTGTTTGTTTGATGCTGCTAATCGTCTGAATGAGGCCATTAATTCTGGCACTTCGCTGACCTTTTTCGATAGGCAGATACCCTAAAAAAGCAAAGTTTTCGCCGTTCAAGCCGCTTGCCATAAGGGTTAATAGGATAGAGGAGGGGCCTACAAAGGGCTTCACGGCAATACCTATCTTTTGCGCATGAGCCACGACCTCTTCCCCTGGATCGGCAATAGCCGGACATCCTGCCTCGCTAATGAGGCCAACGGAGTGACCGTTTAAACAAGGTTGCAAAAAAGACGCTGCAGAAACCGATTGGTGTTTGTCAATTACCGCAAAATGGGAGTCGTCTATAGGAAAGGAGCTTGAAAGCGATCGCAGAAATCGGCGGGCACTCCGCTCATTTTCTACAATAAAATACCTGAGTTCGAGGGCAGTCTGAAGAGTAGACGGGGCAATCCAATCTACATGATTGCCCTCAGATAATCCACAGGGGATCAGAAAGAGTTTACCCTTCATTCACCGGAACCTTGGTTAAGAAGAGCGTACAGGCCGTGTGCAACATCTGATAAACCTCTTCAAACGCATCAAAATCTCGGTAGTAAGGATCGGGAACGTTAATTTTTTCTTTAGGATAAACCGCCGACATCATCAACTGAACCTTGTCGATATCTTCGCGGGTGGGTGCCATGGCTATGATGTCTTTGTAGTTCTGAGTATCCATGGCGAAGATCCGGTCGAATTGCTTGAAATCGGCTGCAGAAAATTGACGGCCGAGGTGTTGGCTTATGTCAATTCCATGGTTGGCAGCCACTTTGATGGCACGCGGATCGGGTGTATCGCCAACATGATAGTCGGCTGTGCCACAGCTGTCAACTTGAACTTCCAATCCCTTCTCAGCTGCAAGATGTCTCATAACCCCCTCTGCAAGAGGCGATCGGCAGATATTTCCCAAACAAACCATTAATACTTTCATGCCTATTCCATTTAGTCCTTAGTACGCAATCAGAAACAGAATGTTGTTACTGAATGGTCAATTTTTTGTCCAAATCTTCCAAATACTTGCGGAACTGTTTGTCGGTTTCGCTCAGATTGTTGACCGTTCTGCAAGCGTGTAATACGGTGGCGTGATCCTTTCCTCCGCAATGAGCCCCAATGCTTGCCAAAGACGATTTGGTCATTTTCTTCGCAAAATACATGGTGATTTGACGAGCTTGAACCACCTCGCGTTTGCGGGTTTTCGATTTCATTTGATCAATACCCAATTCGAAGTAATCACACACTACTTTTTGGATGTAGTCGATGGATACCTCTCTGGCCGTGTTTTTCACGAATTTATCGATCATCTGCTTGGCCAGATCAATGGTAACGGCCTTTTTGTTGAGCGAACTTTGGGCAATAAGTGATATCAAAGCCCCTTCTAGTTCTCTAACATTGGTCGTAATGCTATACGCCAGGTATTCAACCACATCGCGGGGAAGCTCAATGCCATCGGCTTGCATCTTCTTATCGAGTATGGCAATTCGGGTCTCTAAATTCGGAGCTTGTAAGTCGGCACTCAGACCCCATTTGAATCTGCTAAGCAGTCGTTGCTCCATTCCTTGTAGTTCAATAGGCGCTTTGTCGGAAGTTAGGACAATTTGTTTGCCTGTTTGATGAAGGTGATTGAAGATGTGAAAGAAGATGTCTTGTGTTTTTTCCTTGCCCGCGAAGAAATGCACATCATCGATGATAAGCACGTCAATCATCTGATAGAAATGACTAAAATCAGCTACGTTGTTGCTTTTAATGGCATCGATGAACTGGTTTGCGAATTTCTCTGAAGTAACGTATAGAACGGTTTTGTTGGGGAATTTGTTCTTGATTTCAATTCCAATGGCATGTGCCAAATGCGATTTACCCAGTCCGGTAGCACCGTAAATGAAAAGTGGATTAAAGGCTGTGCCTCCAGGTTTGTTAGCCACGGCGTATCCAGCCGATCGAGCTAGGCGGTTGCAGTCGCCCTCAACC
>DASUEB010000004.1:0-4148 GCA_036275295.1 Luteibaculaceae bacterium
ATGCCTCTCAAACCAACGTTACGGTTAATGAGTACGGCACATATGCCTTTGTGTGGGAAGAGCAAAATGGGACGGTTTGTCCTGCCGATAGAAACACCACCATGGTAACCTTCTACGAGCAGCCCAGTGCAAATGCTGGCAGCGACAGTGCCGTTTGCGGTTTAGACGCCACATTGAATGCGCTTACTGGATTAGGTGAAGGATTTTGGACTGCACTAACCGACGGCGGTGCAGATGTGTTGTCGGATAGCAACGCCTATCAAACTGCAGTTACAGCAGCCGATTACGGAACACGTCTGTATACTTGGACTCAAATCAACGGAAAGGCTTGTCCATCCTCACTTGATACTGTAGCCATTGAATATGTAGAACAACCCATCGCCTTTGCCGGCTTTGATGATCGCGTGTGTGGACTCAACTACACCCTGCGGGCAATCCCATCCAGCGGACGAGGCAGATGGACGTCCATCACACCCGGAGTAACGTTCTCTCCCGATCTCAACACGCCCAATGCCTCAGTGGTTGTTCCAAATGAGGGCATGTATGGTTTTGTTTGGACAGAGGAAAACAAATTGCCATGCCAACAGAGCTCCGACACGGTTTGGGTTGAATTCATCAATCAACCTACTGGTAGTTTACAGCTTTCAACGGCAGCTATTTGTTTGGGTGATGCCGCTAACCTAACCTATTTGGGTACGGGTACCGGACCCTTTACGGTAACCTACAGTGTGAATGGTGTCAATAGCACCTTGAACTCCATTGCGAATGGTTTCAATTTTACGGTAAGTCCGAGCATTACAACCATTTATCAGATTGTATCCATTACTGACGGGTCTGGATTGTCTTGCCTTACCAATGGAGGTCAAGGAGATACGCTGACTGTATTTACCAGACCTACCGGTATTGCAACCGGAAACTACGCGGTTTGCAACGGGGAAAGTGCTACTGTCAACCTAAACCTAACTGGCCGTCCACCTTTCGTGGTGGAAATGTCGACAGGTGAAACAGTAACTCTTCAGGGGCCTCCTTACCAATACACCTATCTTCCCGGGCCCAATACCGTGCGAGTTATAAGCATTTCAGATTCCGTGTGCGCTGGAACTGCAGGTCCCAACCTGGCTAACGTCACAGTTAATCCATTGCCAGTGGTAACGATTCAACGGGCAACCAGCGGTAATATTTGCGAAAACGACTCGGTGCTACTGCGGCTTGACCGTATTGTAGGCACACCTCCCTACCGTGTATTCCTCTCTGAGGGCGCTTGGCGAAAAGATACGCTTTTAAATGGCTCAACCCATCTGATTTACACCCGTTCGCTGCCAAGCGGCTTGCACACCGTGAGCATTGACAGTATTATTGATGCCAATGGTTGTAAAGGATTAGGAGGTTCTATTTCTGTCTTGGTGAATCCCAGACCTAACGTGGCTATTACGAGCAACAGTCCCATTTGCGGAGGAAGCACAGCCGAAATTCGGTTGGCCTTTACTCCGGCCAACGCGGGACCATGGTCACTGGAGTATACCGTTGGATCGGGATCATCAACGCTCACAACCCCTCCACTAACGGCCATTGATACGCTATTTTTCAACCCCGTATCGACAACTACGTATCAATTCAGCAGGGCTATCGATGTAAGCACAGGATGTTCTACCGTTTTGGGCAATCTTCCCATCATTATAACGGTTATACCGCAACCCACCCTTGCTGTAAGCGTGATTGACCCTGTGATCTGTGCAAACGATAGTGCAGAAGTTGAACTGCTGTTCACGGGCATTGCCCCATTCTCCATTACCCTAAATGATGGAACTACCTATGCTGGGCTTAATAATGGAGATCGGATCACCGTCAATCCCACTACCACCTTTGTTTACACCATCGTTCAATTCAGTGACGGATCTGGACTAAACTGCCAACCTTCTCAAACGGTGAATTTCAACATTGTGGTAAATCCAATACCCGAACTGTCTTTTGATGTAAGCGACACGGCTACTTGTTTCCCGTTGATCCCACTTTTTGTCAATACCAGTGCGGCCACCGACGTGAGCGACACCAGCTATGTTTGGAACTTGGGCAATGGCGAAACATTCCGAGGTCGAAATCCAAGTACTTCGTACAATCAAAGTGGCGAATATCAGATCACCCTATCGGCGACCAGCTCGAATGGATGTACCAATCAGCTAGAACGCACCATAAGCATGGTACTTCACCCCTATCCCGAGGCCAATTTCAGCTATGAACCAGAGGCGCCAACCGTATTGGCTCATCAAGTGAATTTCACCGATCTGTCGCAGGATGCGTTTACTTTCAGGTGGACCATTGATGGAAAACAGATCTCAACAGATCCTTCCACCACATTCTCCTTCCCCGACGATCGCGGCGGACTTTACGACGTTTGTCTGTACATCGAAAGTGTGCACGGATGTCCTGACTCTATCTGCCGAACCGTGCGAATTTTGGATGAGGCCACTGTATTTATCCCCAGCGCATTTACTCCCAACGGAGACGGATTAAATGAAGTATTTATGCCATCGGTGCTTGGTGTGGATGAACGCGATTATCAACTAATCATATTTGACCGCTGGGGTGAGGTGGTATTTGAAACCAAGAATCCCAAGCAAGGCTGGAACGGCGAATACAAGAACAAACCGGCCAAATCAGATGTGTATACCTGGAAAGTGGAATACAAACAAAATGATACAGTAGAGCGGAAGATCAAATTTGGAACCGTTCAATTGTTGAGATAAAGCTGCGATTGACCTCGGAAATCGAGGTATGATTTCTAAGATAAAAGCCTTCAGCGCATCCGACGGATTGCTGAAGGTTTTTTACTTTACATCTCAGTCAAAATGGTAATCCCGTGCTGTAATTCCTTTCGAGTTCTCAAAGTACACCTATCTTTGATCTCCGAATGGACATTCATTGACCACCACAATGTGTTTTTTAGGCTAAGTGTCGAAAATTCCGCGGAAAAGGTGCATAGCCAGATGCTGTTTGGAAACTACAGGCAACCTCTGTGTAAATTGAAAGTCTTATTCCTAACCGATTGCGACGTATCAAGCAAATGAAAACTCACATAAATAGAACGCTTCTAATAGCTGTTTTGTATCTCATAGGGCACTGTGTTATCCTAGCCCAGGTCCCTTATCCCGGCTGTCCCAATGTGAGCTCGAGGCCTGTAAATACGGGATTGCCATTTGTAAATGACACCGTCACCCTGCCGTGCTCTGACAATTGTGTTGATTTACAGGCCAATTTCCTAAATACCGGACAAACCACCTCGTATGGAGTGAGTTCTATACCCTATGCCCCGCCCTTCCCTTTTACAGGGGGTACGCCCATCTTTACCAATCAAGATGATATTTTTAGCGGCATCATCAATTTACCATTCAATTTTTGTTTTTACGGACAAACCTACAACCGGGTAGTTGTTGGGGCCAATGGATTGATTAGTTTCAATACGGGGCGTGCCAATGGCGACTGTTGTTATTTTTGCCAAAATCCATTACCCAGAAATCAGGATGCCAACTGCAATTTGGGTATAAGTGGCAACGGCAATATGTATTGGAACTCCATCAATGGAGCTTTTCACGACTTAGATCCGTCTGTTGGCGGAACCATTAGCTATTCCATTATCGGATCGGCCCCCTGCAGGACGTTTGTAGTGAGCTTTAATAACGTGCCACACTACAGTTGCAACAATTTAACCACTACGCAGCAAATCGTTTTGTATGAGACCACCAATGTGATTGAAATTTACATCAGACAAAAGCCTTCGTGTCCGGGTTGGGAAGATGGCAATGCTTGTGTTGGTATTCAGAACAACAATGGTACACAAGGAATTGCCCCTCCGGGAAGAAACACCAGCGCTTGGACGGCCAACAATGAAGCGTGGCGCTTCACTCCAAACGGTCCGGCTAACTTTGTAATCACTTGGAAGGATCCTTCAGGAGCCGTCATCGGAAACAATCCTACGGTAAACGTTTGTCCGCCCTCTTTCCCCGCGAAGTATTCGGTTCAAATTGAGTACACCAACTGCGACGGACAGCGCATTATAGAATCTGACACCACAGTAGTTAATCAGCTTAAAGTGACGGGAACGGTTTCACCAGACACCACCATTTGCGCGGGAGATACTGCGAACTTGCGAT
>DASUEB010000005.1:0-11680 GCA_036275295.1 Luteibaculaceae bacterium
GACAGAAGAAATCAGAGTAATCTAGGATTACCTTACGACATAAAAAAAGGGACCGTTTCCAATGCGAACAGGTCCCTTTTTTTATGCCTGTAATGAAGCCTTAAAGTGCGTTTATTCATCACCCCTGTGAAAGCGAAGCACTGCTGATGATGCGATCTGTTAAACCGTTGTGATCCACTGCGCCAACCGTTCGATGGGTCGGGCCAGAATGGCCAGTTCACCTTTGGTTACGTAGGGCCGATGAAGAAAATCGGGGTTTTGTATAAGCCATAGCAACAATTCCTCCTCGGTGCCAGACAAAATGTTTTTATGGGCTTCGAAAGCAGGGTCGGCATGGCGAACCAAATCTTTCGCCTCTGCGCCCAATTTTCCTTGCAGCGATTGAAGATCGGCCAATGAGAGGGTGTCGTGTAACACATCGACCACCCTGAAATCTATTGCCTGTTTACTCAAGTATTCAAGCGCAAGGTTGCTTTTGCTACAATTGGGATTGTGGTAAATGACCAGCGCATTATCCGCCATAAACCATCAAAAAAGCCTTGAGGAACATATCGATTTCGCCATTCAATACCCCTTCGGTATCGCTGGTCTCTACTTCCGTTCGAACATCTTTTACCAATTTATACGGGTGCAGCACATAGTTTCTAATTTGTGATCCCCACTCAATCTTCTTCTTACTGCCTTCAATAGCGGCAGTGGCCTCCATTCGTTTGCGCATTTCAATCTCGTAGAGCTGCGATTTAAGGAGCTGAATAGCGTTTTCTTTGTTTTGCAGCTGAGATCTACTTTCTTGGTTCTTGATGATGATCCCCGATGGTTTGTGGTATAGTCGGACGGCAGTTTCTACCTTGTTTACGTTCTGTCCACCCGCACCACCTGCACGGAAAGTCTCAAATTCGATATCGGCTGGATTCACATCGATTTCAATGGTGTCATCGATTTTCGGATATACATAAACCGATACAAACGAGGTATGTCTTTTGGCGTTAGAGTCGAACGGAGAGATCCTCACCAATCGATGAACGCCATTTTCGCCTTTGAGAAATCCAAAAGCACTCTCGCCTTCAATTTCGAGAGTAACTTGCTTGACCCCAGCAACATCACCCTCTTGGAAGTCGACTTCCTTGACCTTGTGTCCGTTTTTCTCCGCCCACATGATGTACATACGCATCAGCATGCCGGCCCAATCGCAGCTTTCAGTACCACCCGCACCGGAGGTAATTTGAATCACCGCATTCAGGTGATCTTCTTTGGCCGAAAGCATTTTTTTCAGCTCTAGGTTTTCGATACCGGTTTGCGCAATAGCGAAAGCGTCAGAGACTTCCTTTTCAGAGGCCTCGCCCTCCTTGTAAAAGTCGAATATTACCTTGACGTCTTCAATGGCTGTTTTGGCGTCAAAGTATTGATTGACCCAGGTCTTAAGAATTTTTACCTCTTTAAGGATCTCCTCAGCGCGTTTGGGGTCATCCCAAAAATTGGGATCTTGTGAATAGAGCTCCTGTTCGTTGATCTTTTCTTGTTTCCCAGTGATATCGAGGTAGCCGTGCAGGGCTTCCAGGCGTTGAGCAAGTTCTGAAATGCTATCTTGTGTTACCATAAGCGGGCGCAAAGGTAATAAATAGTAGTGGGCAGGGGGGGTACCCAGCATAAATAAGATGGGGGATTTACACATGGCCTCGTTCCCGCAGGGCATCCCAAACCAAATCCGTTTCATATCCCCTGCCGATTAGGTAATGTGCCAATTTAATGCCCCGTTCAAAACCATTCTTAGCCTTCAGTTTTTGTGCTTTTTGGTCCATGATCTGGACAAGCACCGCCAGGTATTCGTCTGGATCAATTTCTTGACGTGCTTTTTTGATGCAATAGGCAGAAACTTTTTTCGATTTCAATCCCGCTTCAATCTTTCGCCAGCCCCATTTTTTCATGCGGAATTTACCGCTTGCATAAGCCTGTGCAAATCGCTCTTCGTTGAGGAAATTGTCGTTGACCAACTCAGCGCACAATTGATCTACTGTCGCAGTCGGCAGCCCCCAACCGTACAATTTATCGCGAACCTCGGCATGGCAGCGTTCCTGATAGGCGCAGTAAGCTTGAATCTTAGCCCGTATCTGATCCATACCGAATTCCATAAGGTGCAAAGTAACACAATAGAAGCATTCGGGCTGTTTCGTTTAGCTGTGCACGCCAACAGTAAGGCTAAAATTTTGCAGCTGACTCGTGGGCCACACATCTGGCTTACCAACACGCAATGACCACCCGCGGTGGGGGTGTTCTATAAAAAAACACCCAAGAGGCGGCTGTTAAGGGCTACTTCTTGGGTGAATAAAATAACTATGCGAACGTTCTATTAGAAGCTGGTCTTATGATGTTGGACCATTCAAAAACAGGTAATGATTTCTGGATCAGCTATTTGGAAAGAAAGATAATCCCCCGTAAACCGATCGCAAGGATATTACCTTTACACCTCTAGAACTCTGCCAGTTGAGTCAATGAACTCATATTTCAACAGGTGGTAGGAGCTATCTGCTTTCACGGGGATCCATTTTTTGTATTGCATGAACCATTTGCGTTGAAAGGAGAAAAACTTGCGCTTGAGATACGACTCCAGATAAGGATGCACCTTGATGGCTACCTGACCTGTATTCATTTCTTTAATCACGTATTCCAGCGTGTTTTCAATCTCATCAGTAAGCAGCACGGTGGCTTCCACTTCGCCGCTTCCCTTGCAAACTGGGCAGCTCTCGGTGGTCGTAATATCTGTTTCGGGTCGTACGCGTTGTCTGGTAATTTCTACCACGCCAAACTTAGAAGGCGGCAATACATTGTGTTTTGCCTTATCGAGTTTCATCGCCTCTTTGAGATGTTCGTAGAGCTTGCGTTGATTCTCGCCTTCGGCCATATCGATGAAATCGATGGCAATGATTCCCCCCATATCTCGGAGGCGAATGATACGGGCAATTTCATCAGCGGCCTCCAAGTTGGTTTCCAAGGCATTTTGCTCCTGGTCTTTCATGCCTTTTCGGTTACCGCTATTAACATCGATAACGTGCATGGCTTCGGTGTGCTCAACAATCAGATACGCTCCGCTGCGCAGCATAACCTGTCGGCCGAATGCGGCTTTGATTTGTTTGTGCACCCCGTAATTCTCGAAGATGGGGAGATTGCCAGTATACATTCTAACAATGTTCTCCTTTTCAGGCGAATTGTTTCGGATGTACTCTCTGACCTGCGTGTAGAGGTTGCGATTGTTTACGTGGATGTTGCTAAAATGAGGCGACAACAAATCGCGCAGTACTGCCGATGTTTTGTTAATCTCACCCAGCACCCTTTTGGGGGGCGCTGAGTTGCGCAGATTTTTGGCAACAGTTTCCCATCTGGTAATCAGATCGTTGAGATCGTTTTCCAGATCACTTACTTTTTTGTTTTCAGCTACGGTACGAATGATAACCCCAAAATTTTTGGGTCGTATGTTGTGCATTAGCTGTCTGAGGCGATCGCGTTCACCGGGTTGTCGGATTTTTTGGCTTATGGAAACCTTATTTGAGAAAGGTACCAAAACCAAATATCTACCGGCCAGCGTCAATTCGGAGCACAGGCGAGGACCCTTCTGTGAGATGGGTTCCTTGGCTATTTGCACCAGAATTTGCTGTCCCGACGACAGAACGTCTTTGATCTTGCCTTCTTTTTCGATATCCTGCTCCAGTTCACCTTCGCCGAGCATCGTTCCGCGAAAATCTCCTTTTAAGATACTTTTGGTAAACTTGTTTAGCGACTGAAATTGCTGACCCAGATCGAGGTAATGCAAAAATGCGTCTTTTTCGTACCCTACATCGACAAATGCGGCATTCAAGCTGGGTACAACCCGCCTTACTTTGCCCAGATAGATATCGCCAACCGAGAAGTCGTCGCTGCCTTTTTCCTTATGCCATTCGGTGAGAATGCCATTTTTGAGCAGGGCAATAGACACTTCGGTAGAGTTGGCATCAATAACCAAATCTATATTCACGAGCGTATAGGATTAAACGACACAACCGGTGCGAACTGAGTCACACCGGCGTGCGGAAAGAACTAAAAAGAATTAGCGGTTAACGCTTATTTTTTCTTCTTGTGACGGTGCTTTCTTAGACGCTTCTTACGCTTGTGAGTAGCCATTTTATGTCTTTTTCTTTTCTTACCGCTTGGCATAAAAAATGTGTTTAATTAGTTAGACAATTCGTTAATTATTCGATCAACACCGTGCAATACAATGGTATCGCTGGTGGTAGTTTTGAATGTATTGTACGCCTCTATAGCGCCGGTGGTATCACCTAAGGCCTGCTTTGCTTGCCCGAGGTACAAATAGGCATCTGGATAGGTTTGCGTCGAAAGCGAAAGTACTTTCTCAAAGCGTTGTACCGCTTTGTCTACTTGACCCGATTGAAGCGAGAACAAACCCAATCTGTAGTGCACTTCGATGTTGTTTGAATCTTCGGCCAAGATTTCTCTGAAAAGCTGGATGCCCTCCATCGGATTTTCGCCTTTTTCAACCAACTCGGTGGCTCGGGCAATCTTTTGCTCTAGGCTGCTCACAGGTTTCTCGGCCACGGGCTGACGCGGAATAAAGCGCATCAATACCAGCAGTCCCAAACCGCCTACAACAAGAGCTATTTTTGCCCCGTGCTTTTTCAAGCCGATACCTTCTTGGTGTTTTCTTTCACTGATTCAACAAACGTTTTGGCAGGTTTAAAAGCCGGAACGTTGTGAGCAGGAATAATGATGGTTGTATTTTTCGAAATGTTACGACCCGTTTTCTGAGCCCGTTGCTTAACGATAAAAGAACCAAAACCTCTCAAGTACACATTATCACCCTTCTTCAAAGACGTTTTGATTGAATTCATGAACGCCTCCACAGCGGTTTGTACCGCTACTTTCTCAATACCTGTCTTGTCTGCGATTTCAGCAACGATGTCTGCCTTTGTCATATGATTATCTTGATTTTCAGTTAATTTACCATCAATTTTGAGGGGTGCAAAGATAGACTTCTTCTTTAACTTTTAAAATTTTGCAGCCGAAATTTATCATAGGTACTTTTGTACCCATGAATTCGGGGGCTAAACAACTGGCAACATGGTATGAAAAACACAAGCGCGACCTGCCTTGGCGACATACGCGAGACCCATATCATATATGGATTTCTGAGGTTATCCTGCAGCAAACGCGCGTAGCACAGGGCCTTCCCTACTACCATCGGTTTACAACCTTATTTCCCACCGTAGAGGCCCTGGCAAACGCGCCTCAAGATGCCGTTTTGAAATGTTGGCAAGGTCTTGGCTACTATAGTAGAGCCCGAAATATGCACCATACCGCTAAGCTGGTTTTATCCCAGCACGCAGGTGTTTTTCCCAAGCAATACAGCGAACTGATCAAACTTAAAGGCATTGGCCCATACACGGCAGCTGCTGTAGCGTCGTTTGCCAACCGAGAGAAAGTGGCGGTGGTCGACGGCAATGTAATTCGCGTTCTAGCCCGAATTTTTTTGGTGGAATCGCCCGTCGACCTCGGTCAAACCAAAAAAGAAATCCAACAATTGGCCGACGAGTTCCTGGAGGAACCCTCCGATTTGTACAACCAGGCCATCATGGAGTTGGGCGCCCTGATCTGCACGCCCAAGAGTCCAAAATGTCAGGAGTGTCCCGTGCAAGTTCATTGCTTGGCCTTTGCACAACAAAAGCAAAATCAGCTACCCCATAAACAAGGAAAAACCAAACAGCGCAACCGATACCTCAACTACTTGGTCATTGGCACTGAAGAGCGATTCTACATCAAACAGCGCGGTGAAGGGGATATTTGGGCCGGCTTATACGATTTCCCCGTGCTTGAAACGCAGCAAGAGGTGAATCACCCAGCCGAGTTAGGCGATATATGGCCATGGCTTCAGCAACCCGAAATTCGATTCGATGGGGTCTCTGAGCCCTATCAACACCAGTTAAGTCATCAGAAACTGCACGCCAAGTTCTGGACCTACACATTGGATGGTCCAATTACTCAAGCGGATTGGATTGAAGTAAACGCCGGAGTTGCCCGTCAATACCCCGTTCCAAAGCTTATCTCGAACTTTCTGGAGCGGAGCAAACTGGCAGAAAAATAATCGCAATAATCAGATTATCAATTGTTTATAGAATCAGTTTTACATTTGCTGAAACCCTTAAACAATTGTAGTTATGTACGCACTAAGCAAAGTGTTCTTGATTGGGCACGCAGGCAAAGACGCCGAGGTTAAAACGTTCGATTCCGGCAAGAAGTTGGTGAACATCAATTTGGCCACAAACGACACGTATACCGCTAAAAACGGTGAAAAGACAACGGTAACCGATTGGCACACCCTTCATTTTTGGAATGGGAAAGCCGATTTGGCCGAAAAACTGATCAAAAAAGGATCATTTGTGTTTATAGAGGGGCGATTGAAGAACCGCGAATACAAGGATCGAGAGGGCAACACAAAATATTCTACCGAAATTGACGTAGAAGATTTTATTTTGCTGAAGAATCCAGACTCGTCAAAATCTGTTGATGCCTCTTCGAAAAAAACACCGAGTAAGGCGCCTGCAGAGGTTGACTAGTCGCTTGTAAAACTGAATTTTGAGCGAACTACTCACCTTAACTACTCCTATTTCAACGAGCATGGTAAGCCTTTGGCTTGCGGTGCTCGTTGTTTTTTCGCTCGTTTTTGCAACCGCTGTTCATCACATTCGCGTTCACACGGGTTTTTTTGAAGAGGAGCGCTACCGTATTCTCATCGCGGCAACCCACCACCAGCGTCTGATTTTTGTCTACCTCCTTGGGGTGTTGTTAGCATCGCTCCCCGCCGCTGCCGCAGCTTACAACCTGCTGGGATTTCCCGGATTTATGGGCATGGTTGTCCTTTGGGGTCTATTGATCTGGGTATTGGCCTTACCCGTGATCAAACCTAAAACCCCGTACATCCCTTTTTTGTCGCATCTGATTTTGAATCTGATTAACCGCCTCTGGCCGCTTCATCAAACATCCAAGCCTACAGCCAGTTTAGAGGAGGAGTTGGAATTGGTTTTTGAAGGCATGGCCTCTGATGATCCAGCCGAAGATCAAAAGATCTATCAGGAAATCCTCCGCTTCAGCGATTTGCGAGTTGCCGACATCATGACGCCCAAAAGTGAAATTGTGTCGATTCGTATCTCGGATACCCTAGCAGAGGTGTTGGCAACCATTACCAACCAAGGTTTTTCGAGAATGCCCGTATTCAACGACCAAGGGGCCTTGCTCGGTTCGGTGCACTCCAAGGATCTACTCCACTGGATAGACCATACCGATGCTTTTTGGCAGCGCGCCATTAGGCCCATCATTCAGGTGGATGAGCATCGAAAGATCATTGAACTTCTTCAAGAATTTAAGGCAAAGCGCTCGCACCTGGCAATGGTAAAATCTCATCAAGGCATGTGGGTGGGGCTGGTTACATTAGAAGATGTGGTGGAGGAAATTGTGGGCGAAATTGCCGATGAGTTTGATGAGCCCACGCCACTGCTTTTAAAGGTTGACAGTAGGAGCTACTTGGTTGATCCACGCAAAAAATTGGGTGATATCGTTCAACAAGAGCCTTTATTTGAAGGCCGCTTTGGCGAGGCAGCTCCAAGCACCTCTTTGCACGACTTTTTGATCGACCTCTTCCAGCGTATCCCTTCGCGCAAGGAACGCTCTACAAGTAATGGTGTGCTTTACACCATTGAGGCCGCCGATAACAAGCGCATAATTAGGGTAAAAATGACCGTAACTACAATCTGATGAGATTCATTGTCGCAATTCTTTCTTTGACCCTGTTGACGGGCTGTTCAGACGACCCAATACCTAAGCCTACCGCTTATTTTAGGATTGCTCTTCCTGAAAAACAATACCGTTTTATCGATACCCTTCAGGCCAATTACGCATTCGACCTTCCTCAATACGCCCGCGCCATTCCTTCGCCCGATATGCGCCCCGGTGACCGCTATTGGTATAATATCTACTTCCCACAGTTCATGGGTGAAATATACCTTACCTACAAGGATATTGATTCGAAACAACCCCTGCCCATCTTATTGGAGGATTTGCACAAAACAGCCTATGGCCACAGCAGTCGAGCCGATCAGATTGTTATGCGCACTTTCGAATTTCCCGAGCGAAAAACCTATGGTGTGGTCTATGAAGTGTATGGCGATGTAGCCTCGCAGGTTCAATTCTGCTTAACAGACAGCACCCGACGTTTTTTGAGGGGTTCGCTTTATTTTGCCTGTCCGCCCAACAAAGACAGTCTGGCACCGGTAGTGAAATTCATCAAAGCGGATATCGATCGGTTGATCCAATCTTTTAATTGGAAGTAACCTTCAAGCCGCCAATCAATATCTTTTTCTGATTCCATGCGGTGCAGGCGAAGAAGTACTGCTCACCCCCGTCGGCAAAGCCCAGTTTTTTACGGACTTCCTCGGGGCTGATCGGAAAATTTCTGCAAGCTATGTTGGCTTTTTTCTCCGGAAACTGCTTTTCAAGCGGGCCTGAAAGCGAACCTGCGTAATTGATAGCAAAACAACGGCCCGGAAAATGACTCACAGGCTGCGAACTGTAGTAGAGTTGTGTATTGGGGTGAAGTTTAAACATTCCGTTTGCCACTGCAAAACCATCGCTCAATCCGGCTTTTAATACCGCCGCATTGGGTTCGTACAGGAAGCCACTCTCAAATGGAGGCGCTAACTCGGGTTTAGCAGTAGCTCCCCAACTCGCTTCGACAGCAGGCTCAGAAGTGTCCAGGTTGACGCAACAAACCCGAACCTCGCCCGAGTGCAACGGAGAAAATTCAACCAGAAGTTCCTTACAATCGTTCTTGTAGGCCACCACGTGAATGGATTTTACCCAACTCGAAAAAATTCGCATCAATTCGCTGATGTCAAAGAAAGCCGATAATTTACACCACACCCTATGCCCCCTCTCCATGAGCACGGGCATCCAATCGACCAAATTCGGGCTGCAGTCCTCCAATTTAAACTTTTTGTTCTTGGCTTCATCGCGCCGGCTGGGATCGATATAAATGATGTGATCCACTGCTATTAGCGATTGTTGCATGCATGTCTCAAAGGTTTGGGTGTAAAACTCAACATTTGAAACGCCCAACGCCCGGAAATTGTGCTGAACACAGAGCGAAAGATCTGAGTTGGGTTCAACGTGCACCACTTTTTGGGCTTGCAGGCTCAGATAATATGAGTCTACTCCAAAGCCACCCGTAACATCCCACACTGAGGCTCCGCTGCCAAACAACTGGGCTTTATACATTCCGGTAGCCTCGCTGCTGCATTGCTCCATTGAAATCAAGGCGGGATAAATCAGGTTTTCACGGTCATACCAAGATGGCAACTTGTATTTGGCCTTTTCACGGGCTTTGAATTGATCGATCAACCACCGATTGGGTATCCCGTCGAAAACCGGTTTCTTAAAAGCAAGCGCATCGGCCACATCAGCGGAAAGCGAGTGCACATAGGCCAATACCTGAGGATGCGACATTAACTCCAAAAACACACTACCTTGATAAAAATGGTTAAGGGTCAAAGTTAGTGGGACTGAGCATAATTTAAAGCGTAAATTTGCATTTTGCTTTACTATGTCTCGCTCTGAGAAGCTCCTGATCTTCGTTCTCGCCTGTATTCAATTTACTCACATGATGGATTTCATGATTATGATGCCGCTGAGCGACATCATCATGGAATCGTTCTCACTGAATCCGCTTCAATTTAGTTGGGTGGTATCCAGTTACACGTTTGGGGCGGGTGCATCGAGCTTGGTTGCTGCCTTTTACATCGATCGTTTTGACCGCAAAAAAGCACTGTGGTTTATATACATGGGCTTTATTCTGGGTAATGTGGCTTGCGCCTTGTCAACCAATTACATCATGCTCCTCGCCGCCCGATCAATCAGCGGCTTATTTGGTGGTGTAATGGGTGCACTAATCCTGGCCATTATAGGCGACAGCATCCATCAAAACCGCAGAAGCACGGCCATGGGATATGTGATGGGCGCATTTTCTATTGCCAGTGTTTTTGGTGTTCCGTTTGGACTTTTCATCGCCGCTAAATTTCAAAACTGGCAGATGCCCTTTTGGTTCTTATCTGCCATCAGTTTGGTAGTATTGTGGGGGATCAACAAATACATCCCTTCGCTTTCGGGGCATGTAGAAAAAGCGCGCCAAAATAAACGCTATCAGGTTTTCTTGAACATCAGAAACGATCCCAATCAACAGCGAGCCCTGCTTTTTTCGGTTATGCTGATGTTGGGGCAATTTACCATCATTCCTTACCTGGCTCGTTATATGGTTCGCAACGTGGGGTTTGAGCAATCGCAACTCAGCCTAATCTATCTGGTGGGCGGCGCCCTCACCATTTTCTCCTCCCCTTTCTTTGGGAAGCTCGCCGATAAAAAAGGCAAGTTGCTTATTTATACCATCTTTGGAATCATCAACCTTGTTCCCATCCTAACCATTACGCACCTAGGTCAAGTACCTATATGGATGGCCTTGTGTGTAACCGGTCTGTTTTTTGTTACCGCCAATGCGCGCTTTGTGCCGGCGCAATCGCTGATTACCTCGGTGGTAGAACCCGCCGAGAGAGGTGGATTTATGTCGGTAAACTCATCGGTGCAATCCATCACCAACGGCATAGCGCCCCTGATCGCTGGATTATTGGTGGTAGAGACCGGTCCGGCTAAAACAATGGTTGGGTACAATTACGCCGGTTATGTGGCCGTGGTGGCCTCGTTGATTGCCGTTTATTTAGCTCAAAAAATCAAAGCCAACTACTAGTTCGGTCTAAACTTGGCATCAGGAATATGAAATGAGGGCATGTTGCCTAAGCCCGCGGTTCATCGGATTACATCGCTGCCGGCCTTGCTTCGGAAACCGTTTTGACTATGCTTGCCTGATCCGCTCTGTGCGATGCAGCTACTAGACACTTCACAGCCAAAACACTGGGCAACCATTTGATCCGCGCCGTAGATCATTTTATCAGAACAGATCCATATATTCTCGATCTGGACTGCGAGGTGCGGCCTAAAACCCTATGCTAGGCCACAAAAGCCTTGCGAATACGGTGGTTAAAAAAGGTAACTGCGGCGAGCAGCACAAGGGCTCCGGCTTGGTGAATAACGCCAATCCACACCGGCACATTGCCCTGTGAGAGCAGCAAGGTAACCACCCCGAGGACAAATTGAAGCACTACGGCTGCAATGATCAACCAGGCAGACGTCTGCTGGGAGGGCGACATTTTCATGCCCCGCGTTTCCCACCATGCATAAAAAACCAAGCCAACAACAACAAAAGCAAACCAGCGGTGCACAAACTGCACGCCGTCTTTGTGATCTGTGAAGTTGGTCAAGAATCCACCCAGCGCCGTAACGTTGTCGGGCATGAATTCACCGTTCATCAATGGCCATGTGTTGTAGATGGTACCGGCGTTGAGTCCTGCCGTAAAGGCTCCGTAGATGATTTGGACAAAAACCACTACAAACAGCCAAACGCCTACAGCTTTTAGTCGATCAAAAGACGAGTTGGTGTTTTTGCGCCGATCAAATTTGATACTGAGGGCGGTCCATAGTACATAGATAAACAGACTGAAAGCTGCGCAGAGGTGAATGGCGAGTCGGTAATGACTTA
>DASUEB010000006.1:0-23628 GCA_036275295.1 Luteibaculaceae bacterium
GTCCAGAAAGCGGCACTTTTGTTGTAGGAAACACGTGGCTTTGCAGGTGATTCAATTACATTCTTAGCCATTTCAGCCTGGATTTGCTGTGCTTGGGCAGCTAATCCTAAAAGACTGAATACGCTGAGTAGCGAGTAGATCTTTTTCATTTGTTACTTGTTTTTCAGTTCACTTTTTCAAAGAGCCGTAAAGTTAACTCTTTAATAATTTGATTTTGGCGTTCCGATAGGGATTTAACAGCTATATCGATGATTTTCCACCCCATACTCTTATATTCCTGTTAATCGTCTTTCCTCAACTTGAAGGCGTTAAGGCCTTGATAATTAGAGTAGTAATAATTTTTTAGATTGCAGGCCTGAAAATAAAAAAGCCACCCTTTTGGGGTGGCTTTTTAACGTAAATGTTAAAGCTTATTTGGCGATAACGAGTTTGTTTGAATTGCTAACTCCGTTTGAAGTTACGGTGTAATAGTATACACCTGGTCGAAGATCGAGGTTTTCGATAGAAAGTTGGTTTGCACCTGACTTGGCATTCATGCTCTTCGTGAATACGTTCTTACCAGCGATATCGTTGATATGGATGGTAGCTGTACCCGACTGAGGCAACGAGAAGTTCAACATTACTTTGTCTTTCGCTGGGTTTGGGAAAGAAGAAACATTGAATTGTTTTTTAGCGTTTTCGCTGATGCCAACAGATGGTGATAGCAACATGGTGAAGAATGGGTTAGATCCCAATGAATACCAGGTAGTACCACCAGATCCTAGATTACCGAAGATCAGTGATGAACCGTCATTGTTTGTGCCTGAAGTACCGAGGCTTACAGGGTCTGAACCTCCGAAAGTTTGAATACCTACTCCGTATACTTGGCCAGCAACTACAGGAACTGGGGTTGAAAGGGCTCCTCTCAAGATTACTTGGTTTGCCACATCAACAGAGATGTCTTCTGGCTTTAAGATGTAGGTTTCTGAAGCCAAAGACGTTTTGTCGTCTGGATCTGGAGCCGCAGGGTTGTTGTATTGGAATACTTCAATTACAATTTCCTGGCCGGGGTTAGTTTCTTCGGCTAGCACCATTCCAACTGCATACAACATATCGCCGTTTTCGTAAACTTTGAAGTTGTTGAGAGCGGTAAAAGGCTCGTAGAAACCGGGGTTACCCGTTACATCAAATGGAGCGTAGAATCCGCCACCCCAAGCTGGCGCACCATGTGAAAACACTTTGTTGGGAGCAGCTGTTAGGCTAAAGTTACGGGTAATGGTGTTGTTGTCGGGCGTAGCGTCAGTACCATCGTTAAGAATGGTAATAATAAACTGGTATTCACCAGCAACAGTCAATTTTGGCAATACATAATTCAATGTATCGCTTGCTGCTTTCGCTAGGTTCACAGATTCAGAGGTGTAGGTCACGGTTGTGCTCGTAGTGGTGTTTCTCACTTCTAAATTCATGCGTACATTCTGCTGATCAAGAGCTCCATCGTTGCTGATTACGGCACCAAATACCAGGTCGTGCGACTGAGATAGAGGTACTTGACGATATTCGTAATCGTTGATGATGTCACCATGCCAAGATGTGTTTAGGGTGATGTTGTTGGCTGGGGTTTCAATGATTTTCACGTCATCTACCATCCAAGCATAATCGCAACCGCCTTCGTAGCGGAAACGGAAAAGAACGGCCGCTTGACCCGCTGCTGTTGGAGTAATATCTACAACGACAATCGTTGGGTTATTAGCAACAGCTTGGTTAACCGCAAGGGTTTTGTTCACCTCGTATTTAACCCAGGTAGTACCTCCGTCGTTTGAAACTTCGATGTACGTTTTGTCCTGAAAACGGCGATAAAATTCCTCAAACTGAAGAGAAACTGCCGCATAAGGTGATAAATCAATCGGATTGGCTACTTGCAAGTTGGCAAGTTGATTGTTTGAACACAATGCATCTGAATCAAACAATCCGAAGTTACCTCCAGATGTAGATTGAATACCGTCAATGGCAAATGGTCCAGAGGGAACCCCTGTTCCGATTACCCAGTTGTCGTTATTGCCTGAGTTGTTGTTGATAACCCAGTCGCTCGGGTTGTCGAAGTTGTTCTCCCAAATGGCCGCTGATTTCAGTGCTCCCGTTGCTTTCTTGTTGGTAACCGGGGCCATTGATTTTGATTTCATGGGCGCAAGTTGCTTGATCGACTGTCCAAATGCTGAACCGCCAACCAATGCCGCTAGTGCCAAAACGTAAATTTTTTGCATAAGGTTAGTATTTAGTCGAGTAAATATAACTATTTATTTCGGTTGGGTAATACGTTTTTTTCTATCGACGGTTAATTTATCTCGATAAAAGCAAAAAAGGGGTCAAAATTTCTTTTGCCCCCTTTTCTATGGTTAATTTAACTAAGCTTCTTGATATGACTCAACCGAGGGACAGGCGCAAATTAGATTTCGATCGCCATAGGCATTGTCAACCCGATTCACAGAGGGCCAGAACTTAGCGTCCTTAATATAGCTCAACGGATAGGCAGCTTTCTGGCGGCTGTAGCTGTGTGGCCAATAATCGGCTGTTACACGAAGCGCGGTATGTGGCGCTCCTTTGAGCGGGTTGTCGTCTTTTGAATAGGTGCCGTTTACCACTTCTTCCATCTCCTGGCGAATGGCCAACAAGGCATCAGAGAATCGATCTAACTCAGCTTTGCTTTCGCTTTCCGTAGGCTCGATCATAATGGTACCTGCCACCGGGAAGCTGAGCGTTGGAGCGTGGAAGCCGTAGTCCATCAGGCGCTTGGCTACATCTTCAGCCTCTATTCCAGCGGTCTTAAATTCACGCAAGTCAACAATCATCTCGTGAGCTACGTGACCTTTGTTGCCGGTATACAGAATGTCGAATTTGCCCTGAATTCTTGCTTTGATGTAATTCGCATTCAATATAGCGAACTCGGTCGACTTGGTGAGTCCGGCACTACCTAACATCTTTATGTAGCCATAAGAGATCAGCAGGATCAAAGAGCTACCCCATGGAGCCGCTGATACAGCCGAAATGGCGTGGTCACCTCCGGTTTTCACCAGCGGATGGCCGGGAAGGAAAGGAACAAGGTGTTTCGCAACTCCAATAGGTCCCATACCTGGACCACCGCCGCCGTGCGGAATGGCAAATGTTTTGTGCAAGTTCAGGTGACAAACGTCGGCACCAATGTTGCCCGGGCTGGTTAACCCCACCTGAGCGTTCATGTTGGCCCCATCCATATATACCAAACCACCATTCTCGTGAATGATCCCGGTAATTTCTTTGATTCCCTCTTCAAATACGCCGTGCGTAGAAGGGTAGGTTACCATGAGTCCGGCAAGTACGTATTTGTATTCGCTTGCTTTCTGACGAATGTCTTCAATATCGATATTTCCGTTGTCTTCGGTTTTGGTCACCACTACCTTCATACCCGCCATTACGGCGCTAGCAGGGTTAGTACCGTGAGCCGACGACGGGATCAATACCACATTGCGGTGGCCTTGGTTGTTGTGTTTGTGATAGGCCATCATCACCATCAATCCGGCATACTCACCCTGTGCTCCTGAGTTGGGTTGCAAGGAAACACCTGCAAAACCGGTGCACTCAGCCAAGTCGGCCTCCAGTTCTTCAAAGATTAATCGGTATCCTTCAGCTTGATCTACCGGCGCAAAGGGGTGTAAGTTGGCAAACTCAGGCCAGCTAAGTGGAATCAATTCGCTGGCTGCATTGAGTTTCATGGTGCAAGAACCCAGTGGAATCATGCTGTGGGTAAGCGAGATATCCTTGTTCTCCAATTTTTTCAAATAACGCATCATCTCACTTTCAGAGTGGTAGCGATTGAAAACGGGGTGCGTTAAATATGGAGTGCTGCGCTGAATGGCAGGTTCAATCGATTTTTCGTAGCTGATCTCTGACTCCGATGCCTCAATAGCCGCTTTGCCACTGGCTTCTGCGAAGATGGCAATTACACGGTTGAGTGCGCCAATGGTGGTCACCTCGTCGACCGAGATGCAGATCTGACCCGCTTCGTAACGAAGGTTGGTTTCGTTTTTCAACGCAAGGGTTCTTACTTTCTCTGCTTGCACAGCATCAACTTGAACGCGAACGGTGTCGAAGAAGCTGTTGTTCTGGTTGACAAAACCAAGGGTAGCCAGTTTTTTGCCGAGTAAGTTGGCTTTGGCGTGTACGTTTTCGGCTATGCGCTTAATGCCATCGGGTCCGTGGTAAACGGCGTACATGGAGGCCATCACCGCCAAAAGCGCTTGAGCGGTACATATATTAGATGTAGCCTTGTCTCTGCGGATGTGCTGTTCTCTGGTTTGAAGTGCCATACGAAGCGCTGGAAGCCCTTCGCGATCTACCGAAACACCTATGATACGGCCGGGGAAGCTGCGTTTAAATTCGTCTTTCGACGCGAAGAAAGCCGCATGCGGACCACCATAGCCCATGGGTACACCAAAACGCTGGCTGTTGCCAACCACTGCATCGGCGCCCCACTCACCCGGAGGTGTCAAAAGGGCAAGCGATAGGATGTCGGCTGCTACAATGATACGGATGCCCTTTGCTTTGGCATCCGCCACGAAACTCTTATAGTTAAAGGCTACGCCGTCTGAGTCAGGATATTGCAACAGGACGGCGAAATAATCGGTGGTGAGGTTTACCTGTGCCCAATCGCCCACCTCTACCTCAATGCCCAACGCTCCTGCGCGGGTTTTGATGATGTCGATGGTCTGTGGATAGGCTTTGTGCGAAACGAAGATCTTTTTCGCTCCGTTTTTCTTCTGCTCTGCACCGGGGTTGGAGTAAAACATCTGCATGGCTTCAGCCGCAGCGGTACCCTCATCGAGCAAGGAGGCATTGGCGATTTCCATTCCGGTTAGATCGATCACCATGGTTTGGTAATTGAGCAAGGCTTCTAAACGGCCCTGAGCAATCTCCGCCTGATAGGGAGTGTAGGCGGTATACCAGCCTGGATTCTCGAAAATGTTTCGAAGAATAACCGAAGGGGTAATGGTGGGATAATAACCCAAGCCGATGAAGTTTTTGAAAACCTTGTTTTTCGAAGCGAGCTTTTTTAAGTGCTGCAGGTATTCAAACTCCGTCATGGCAGCGCCCACCTTCAGAGGAGATTTCAAGCGAATGGCAGCGGGAATGGTTTCGTCTATAAGCTGGTCAACACTGGAAACTCCAATGGTTTTAAGCATCGACTCAATTTCGGCATCGCTGATGCCAATGTGGCGGCTTGAAAAAAGCTCCTTATTCATGGTTTACGGATAGATTAAAAAAGTGGTGCAAAGATAAAACGAAATCAAATCGACTATTCATTTTCATGGTTGTTCAACTCACAAGAATTTTGTATTTTTATACTATGTCTCGTTTCTTGTTTTTCGCGTTTTGCGTGTTCTTTGTTACTTCATTGCGCTCCCAATCAAAGGTCAACCTAATCTCGGGTCAAATTCTGTTGGTTGAAAACATTGAAATCGACTCGGTGCGCATCAAAGTAACCTTTGTAGATGCTAAACAGAAACAGCGGACAAAAGTTCTCTATTTCGAAGATGTTCTTTCGGTAGAGCGCTCGCCTGGTGAAGTCGAGTTCTATTACAACAAGGTGGAGGATCAGGATGGGCTTTTGGAACCTCGCGATATGGTTTTTTATGTCGATGGACTGAGAAGTGGGCGCGAGCAATACCGCCCCTTGAAACCTGTATTGTTGGGTTTTTCGGCCGGTGTGCTGGCAGGGGCCTCGCTGAATTCGGTGTTGTACGGCCTGCTTATTCCGCCATTTTTCACTCTGGCGACCAAAGCCTTTCCGGTGTCGAAGCGCCGTTTTGCCATGGATGAGCGCGAAGCCGAGGATGCATTTTTATTCGGCCGTCGATTTCAGTACAAAAAAATGAGGACGGGCACCTATTTGAAAGCCAACGCGGCGGGTGTGGTGGTCGGACTCATCGCAGGAGCTCTTTTGGCAAGGTAAAGACCCCTACCTTTGGGCTGTGCGAAACACGTGGCCCGATTCGTTTTTAGTGGTAGCCTTTGGCTCACAAGCAGTGGTGGCAGTAGACTGCGGCTGGGAGTCGCTGTTTACATCAGCTTCCAATGCTCTGTTCTGGTCGGTTTTGATGGTTTATCACGCCCATCGCTGGTATAAATTGGGCCGCGGTTTTTATCCTGACCAACTCAATCATCAGCGCTTCCACCTCTTGGTCGCTCTAACCAGTACCTTGTTAGCGCTTGCGACCGGATTTAAATGGTTTGTCAATCACCCGGTATGGGTTCTTTTCCCGGTTCTTTGGGTTTTGCTGTACACGATTGGAAAACCCGGTCTGATTTCCGGACGCCAGCTCTGGTGGTTTAAGAATTTTGCCGTTGCCACCGGTTGGACATACGCCTGTTCGCTGTTGCCCATAATCGACTCAATCGACAGTTTGGATGAGATCCAAGGTGCCACCCTCGCCGTTCGATGGATTTTCTTTTTCTGCCTCGGCGGATTGACGGATTTCAAAGATTTTGCCAGCGCCCATCCCGAGGAGCACTCTTTGGTGCGCCAATGGGGATTGGCACCCGCGCGCTGGGTTTATGCGGCTGCCGTAATTGCATCGATCCCGCTTATTTCGCTCCATCCCGATCGCCATTGGCAATACACGGCGTGGTTCAGTACTACCGGTATACTGATCTCTATTTTCCTCACCCGCCCTGGTTTTCCCATGGCTTACTTCCGCTGGTGGATTGATGGACAACTGCTATGGGCAGGCCTATTTTACACGGTTATGCTTTATTGCTGAACGCGGCGTCAAGGGCTTTACAGAAAGCGCTGATGGCGTGGTCAATGTCGGCGTCGGTATGCGCTGCTGAAATGAATCCCACCTCATAACCGCTCGGACCGAGGTATACCCCTTGGTCGAGGAGGGATTCGTGCAGGGTTTTGAAGTAGTTCATGCTCGACGGATTGATTTCAGAGGCTTTTCTAATTTCGATGGCATCGGTGAAGGCAATCCAAAAGATGCTTTCGATGTGAAACATGCGAAACAGGTAACCTTGTTGGTTGGCATACCCTTGAACGGCATTCACCAGGCGTTCGGTTTTTTCCCGCAGGCGGTCGTAGAATCCGGGTTTGAGGCATTCGCTCAACTGACTGTATCCCGCGGCCATGGCTACGGGGTTTCCGCTAAGGGTACCAGCTTGATAAACAGGTCCATTAGGCGAAACGTGATCCATGATTTCTTTTCGGGCGGCGTAAGCTCCTACAGGGAAACCTCCGCCGATGATTTTCCCGAAGGCAATGACATCGGGTTGTATGTTGTAGTATCCGGAAGCCCCTTCAAATCCGACGCGGAAACCCGAAATTACCTCGTCGAACAACAAGACGGTGCCCTCACGGGTGCAGATTTCACGGAGTTTTCGGAGGAATTCAGCATCCTGAATCAAGAGGCCGTTGTTGGCGGGTATGGGTTCTATGGCAACAGCGGCAATTTGATTGGGGTATTGACGGAACGCCTCTTCAACGGCTTCAATTTGGTTCAGGGGTAGAACGATGGTTTCATTGGCAAATGCTTTAGGAATTCCAGCCGACGAACTTTCACCCAGCGTTACCAATCCGCTACCCGCATTCACCAGTAAGGCGTCCACGTGGCCGTGGTAACAACCGTCGAATTTGATGATCTTGTCTCTTTTGGTATAACCTCGTGCCAGTCGGAGAGCCGACATGGCCGCTTCGGTGCCTGAGCTCACAAATCGTATTTTCTCAACAAAGCGGTGGTTGTTGATGATGAGTTCGGCCAATTCATTCTCCTTGCGCGTGGGGGCGCCAAAGGAAGTTCCTTTCTCGATGGTTTCAAAAACGTGTTTTCTAACCCCAGGATGGTTGTGACCCAAGATCAAGGGTCCCCATGAGTTGCAAAAATCGATGAATTCGTTTCCATCGGCATCCCAAATCCTACTTCCATCCCCGCGGTCGATAAACAGCGGTGTGCCATTAACGGCTTTGAACGCTCTTACGGGTGAGTTAACACCGCCTGGAAAATAGGTTTTTGCTTTTTCAAAAAGGGTGGCCGATTCTGTTCTGTTGATCATGGCTGTAATTACGATGAATGAAAAGGTTCAGTTTACCGATGAAACAAACGACAATCGATAATTTCCTTTCTTTGTTGCAGCAAACTTAGTATATTTCATATTTTCCATACATGCAGTACCAGAATAGCCTTGAATTTGCGCGTCAAATGGATCAAACAGATCCGCTTCGCCGTTTTCGGGATCGGTTTGTTTTTCCGCAGCATAAGGGTCGTAATGTGGCCTATTTTACAGGGAATTCACTGGGTTTACAACCCAAAGATGCCAAGCAGGCGGTAGAAGAGGTATTGACCGATTGGGGTCAGTTGGCGGTTGAAGGGCATTTTTACGCTGATCGGCCTTGGTTTGATTTTCATAAATTATTCAAGAAAAACGCGGCCAGTCTGGCGGGTTGCGAGGAGGAAGAAGTGGTGTTGATGAATGCACTTACCGTCAACTTGCATTTTTTGATGGTGAGTTTCTATCGCCCCCAAGGCAAACGCTTTAAAATTTTGTGCGAGGAAAAGGCATTTCCCTCTGATCAATACGTGTTGGAGTCACAGGTCAAGTTTCACGGCTACGATCCTCAGGAAGCCATTGTAGAAGTGGGACCAAGGCCAGGTGAGCACCTCATTCGCGAGGAGGATGTTTTGCAAAAAATCGACGAGCTGGGCGATACGCTGGCCCTGGTCATGATGGGTGGCGTGAATTATTACACCGGACAGTTATTTGATATGCAGCGTATAACGGCGCATGCACAGAGTCAGGGCGCTTTAGTTGGTTGGGATTTGGCCCATGCCTATGGCAATGTGGAGTTGAAGTTGGCGGAATGGAATGTTGACTTCGCGGCGTGGTGCACTTACAAGTATCTCAATAGCGGACCGGGTGCGTGTTCGGGAGTATTTGTCAACAAACGATACGCCGATGACCGTTCGCTGCCCCGCTTTGCGGGCTGGTGGGGTTACGATCAGGCCACTCGATTTAAGATGGAGAAAGGGTTTGTTCCCATGCATGGCGCCGACGGTTGGCAGGTTAGCAATGGCCCTATTCTAGGCAAGGCAGCTCACCGGGTTGCCTTGGATCTGTTTGCCGAAGCGGGTTTTGACAATTGCCAGAAAAAACGAGACCTGTTGACGGGTTACCTCGAGTTTGTGTTGGATGAGATCTCTGCCGAAAGCACGCGAGTAAAGTTTGAAATCATTACCCCACGCGATAAAACCAAGAGAGGTTCGCAATTGTCGGTTTTGGTTCACGGCCAAGGCAGAGAGCTGTTTACCCACCTGATGGAAAACGGTGTAGTAGTTGATTGGCGCGAACCCGGTGTGATTCGCATGGCACCCGTTCCGCTTTACAATAGTTTTGAAGATATTTACATAGCCGGTCAACACATCCGCGAGAAATGTGTTGATCATAGTTAACATGGGTAAAATTGCTGTAATAGGAGGCGGACTGGTGGGTGCGCTGCAATCGCTCTACCTGGCTCGAAAGGGATTCGAGGTAGATGTGTATGAGCGCCGTCCGGATGCGCGTGAAAAGGAGCTGAAAGCGGGAAAAAGCATCAACTTGGCCTTGTCAAATCGCGGTCTGAATGCCCTGCGGGAGCTGGGATTAGATGAGCGGGCCTTGGCCATTTCCATCCCGATGGAGGGCAGAATGATGCACGCGGTAACCGGCGAACTCACTTTTCAGCCCTATGGCCGACCAGGTCAATGCATTTACTCCGTCTCCCGATGGGGTTTGAACCGAGAGTTGCTCTTGGAAACAGAAAAACATCCCCATATCCGGTTGTTCTTTAACGAACGCTGCGATGAACTCGACCTTCAGACCAATACCCTGCACTTTACCAATACGCTTACGCAAGAGCGAAAGGTTGCCACATACGACAGGATCTTTGCCGCCGACGGTGCGTATAGTGTGATCCGTCAGCAACTGATGAAAAGCGATCGCTTCAATTTTTCACAAAGTTACCTCGAGCACGGGTACAAGGAGTTGCACATTCCTCCTGCCAGCGATGGCAGTTTCCAGCTTGATAAAAACGCACTGCACATCTGGCCCCGAGGTCAATTTATGCTCATTGCCCTAGGCAATATCGACGGTAGTTTTACTTGTACGTTGTTTATGCCATTTGAGGGCGATGTCTCTTTTTCTACCCTCGACTCGGGAGCATCGGTCTTGGCTTTTTTCAAAGAAACGTTTCCCGATGTGGTGCCATTGATGCCCGACCTTACCGAGCACTTTTTCCAGAATCCCACATCCAGTTTGGTTACCATCAAATGCAACCCCTGGTATCACAAAGACAAGGTTATTCTGATTGGCGATGCAGCTCACGGTATTGTTCCGTTCTACGCACAAGGCATGAACAGCGGTTTTGAGGATTGTTTTCTGCTCGATCAGATGATGGATAAGTTGGAAGGTGATTGGAAAACCCTTTTTAAGGATTTTACCGCATCGCGCCAGCCCAATACCGATGCAATGGCCGAATTGGCGGTGTACAATTACGAGGAAATGCGCGCCAATACGGCTAATCCGCGGTTTTTGCTCCGAAAAAAAATCGAACGACACTTCAGTGATAAACATCCAGATCTGTGGATTCCCTTGTATACCCAAGTTACCTTTACCGATCGACCGTATTCAATGGCCTTGGTGGATAGCAGGAAACAAGATAAAATTATGGAGGAGATCATGGCTATGCCCGATATCGAAAATCATTGGGATAGCGAAGTGGTAGAGCGCAAAATCATTGAGTTACTCATGAGTTATTGATATGAAAAACGCCATCCTTGTCTTCGTGTTATGGTCTGGATTTTTGGGTCACGCCCAATATGCCAAATGGGTCAATCCCTTTATCGGTACTGGGGGCCATGGTCATACCTATCCGGGAGCCACCGTTCCTTTTGGCATGGTGCAACTCAGTCCAGACACGCGTATTGACGGCAGCTGGGATGGATGCGGAGGTTATCACTACAGCGATTCGCTGATATATGGTTTTTCGCACACCCACCTCAGTGGGGTTGGAGTATCTGATTACGGCGATGTTATGCTGATGCCCTCACTCCGAAAGCAAAAGATGGATCCATCGGGCTATGCGCAGTCATTCTCTCACGCCGACGAACGCGCCGAGGCAGGGTATTACGCCGTACAGCTCGAAAAAGCTGGGATCAAAGCCGAATTAACCGCCAGTACCCGCGTGGGTTTTCATCGCTATTCCTTTCCTGAGCAGGCCGATCCTTGGATTATCATCGATCTCAATCACCGCGACAAGCTGTTGGAGGGGGAGATACGCCAAATCAACGATACCACGCTCCAAGGATATCGCATAAGCGATGCCTGGGCAACAAAGCAGGTGGTGTATTTTACCGCGGTTTTCAATCGAAAGATTGTTAAAAGCTACTTGCAATCGAAGTCAACTCCCGCGCGTTACGGCTCCAATCGGGAGCTTTGGGCACAACTTCGCTTCAAAAAGGGCAAAGGGCCTTTGTTGGTCAAGGTTTCGCTGTCATCGGCTGACGCCGGGGGATCGGCCAAAAATATGATAGCTGAAGTGCCGCACTGGGACTTTGAGGCGGTGCGCAAACAAGCTTGGAACCAGTGGGAAAAGGAGCTGTCGAGAATTGCCGTTTCCGACCCCAACGAAGAGAAACTTCGCGTATTTTATACCGCTTGGTACCACTGCCTAACCCAACCCAATACGTATCAAGATGTCGATGGGCGCTATCGCGGTCGGGACGGACAAATTCACCAAATTGAGGATGGCAATCACTACACCGTTTTTTCGCTTTGGGACACGTTCAGAGGCCTTCATCCGTTGCTCACTTGGCTTGATCCTGTCAGAACAGCCGATTTTATAAAAACGTTTAACCGACAATTCACGGAGGCAGGCAGGTTGCCGGTTTGGGAATTGGCCGGCAATGAAACCGATTGCATGATTGGTTACCACGCCGTGCCCGTCATTGCCGATGCCATGATGAAGAACCTTGAAGGGTTCAATTATCAATTGGCCTATCGCGCTGCTCGAAACAGCGCCATGCTCAACCATCTGGGTTTGGAGGCCTACAAGAAAAAGGGATACATTGAGGTAGAAGACGAACACGAATCGGTATCAAAAACCCTGGAATACGCTTACGACGATTGGTGTATTGCTCAAATGGCGGGCTTACTGGGACAAAAAGACGATTACGAATACTTTACCAAACGAAGTTACAATTGGGTACATATGTTTGATGCGCGGACGCAGCACATGCGCCCAAGATCAAATGGAGGCTGGCTAAGTCCTTTCGATCCGTACCGGGTAGACAATCATTATACCGAAGCCAATAGCTGGCAGTACAGTTTTTTTGTGCCACATCACGTCCCAGAATTTGTAAAAGCGCACGGAGGAATTAATCGCTTTGCCTCCAAACTCGACGAGTTATTCAGTACCACTTCAAGTACCACCGGACGGGAACAGAGCGATATCACGGGTTTGATTGGTCAGTATGCCCACGGCAATGAACCCAGTCATCACATGGCCTATTTCTATTCGCTGATTGGTCAACCTCACAAAGGCCAGCGTCATATCCGACGAATCATGGACCAGTTTTACCAAAATAGTCCAGATGGTCTAATTGGCAATGAAGATTGCGGTCAGATGTCAGCTTGGTTGGTGTGGTCGGCCTTAGGCATGTATCCCTTTTGTCCGGGCAAGAGTTATTATACCCTGGGGACGCCTTGGTTTGAGCGCGCAGAGGTAAAATTGCCCAACGAAAAAACGCTGGTAATAACAGCAAAAGGCGTTACCGATAGCAGCACGTATTATGTGAGTTCGGCATCGGTCAACGGCACAGTTTTATCCAATCCAACCATACAATACGCCGATTTGATGCGCGGCGGAGAGTTGGCATTCGACATGTCGTCGACACCGGCGAGCAAGTGGAACCTCGACGACAGTCAAGCTGTTGAAATGGAGTGGAACTTCAGACCCGCACCTATTATTTCGGCCGATAAGCAGGTGTTTAGAGATTCTATGTTGGTTAACGTCAAAGCCAATTACCCTGTTGACCTCTGGGTGAACCAAATCAAGGTAGATTCGGGTAAGATGGTTTATGCCCATTGGATTCGCCAAAATGCAGAGATCATGGCTTACGCCGCCGATACCTCCCTGCACTTGGACACGGCCAAGGGTCAGTTTTTCAAGATTCCCAATCGATGGAAGGTAAGCATTGAGGGTCATTACAACAATCAATACACCGCGGGTGGCGACGAGGGATTGTTGGATGGCCTGCGCGGAGATGTAAATTGGCGCAAAGGACGTTGGCAAGGATATCAAGACCAAGATGTTTTGTTTACACTCGACTTGGGTGAGCCAACTACCGCTGATTCCATTGGGGTAGGACTATTGCAGGATACGCGGGCATGGATTTTAATGCCTGCTGCAGTGACGATTGAAATTTCCTCCGATGGCCAGTCGTGGCAATCGATTGCCCAAGTACCCAATCCCATTGCGCCTGAGGACTATCAAGTTCAAACACGAGAGCTCTGGGCCACAGGTTCTTTTCAAATGCGCTATGTGCGGTACCGGGTTCAAAAATTTGGCAACCTGCCCAAGTGGCACGCAGGCGCGGGCTACCCGGCGTTTTTCTTTGTTGATGAGCTTTTGGTTCGGTAAACAGTATACGCTTTGGCAAGGGCCATGCGTCTAGTTCGTTGGACTTTAACCGACGATCAAATCGACCGGCTCTTTTGACCATGCCCGACTGGTAGGGTTTGATATGAGTGGCCTCGCCTGGAGGCATGGTTTTGCGTATGCTCATTTAACGGTACTAACAATCCGTAAGCCTACCATTTAAAATTCAATTTTCGGAATGTATCGGTTAACAGACGCTGTGATGCCACTAGGCGGTCTGGGCTCGGCAGATTTGAAACGAAGAGGCCGATTAAAACGGAAATAATCCGAATTATCACTGTTCGGACTTTGTCTATTGGGTTTACGTCGTTATTTACAATGGATTAATTCCATTCCTTTTTTTAGGTTGATGTAATTGAACCCAAATCGTGTAGAAGGAAAAGGGGAAAAAAAAGAGGCTGTTGGTTACAACAGCCTCTGGTTTAACGGGTTAATCTTTATGATTACGCTAAACGAACATTCTCAGCATTAGGGCCTTTTTTCCCTTCTACAGCATCGTAAGATACCACGTCACCTTCTTGAATTTTGTCGATCAAGTTTGTTACGTGAACAAAGATGTCTTTACCGGTTTCATCGTTTGTAATGAAACCAAATCCTTTAGTAGTGTTAAAGAATTTTACTTTTCCTGTTGGCATTGAATTAATTTAAAGTTCCAAATATAGTATTTTTCCTTATTTACCACTATTTGTCTTAAATGTTTCAAGACCGCATTTGAGGAAGGCTTGATACTTGTCGGCATCGGGGGTGTAAGCAACGGGATTGTTCAGCAACTGCCCTTCATTGTTAAGAAGCACGTAGTAGGGCTGAGCGTTAATAGCAAAGGTTTCGGTTTGGAAAGTGGCCCACTTATCGCCCACCGTTCTAATTTTTTTCTTCTTCCCGATGGCGTTTACATATTCAAACTGTTCGTCGGCGGGTAGTTTTTCTCTGTCGTCGGTGTAAAGTGAGATCACCACATATTCTTCGCTAAGCAGCTTGTAAACACCCGCTTTGGGCCACACGTTTTCCTCCATTTTTCTGCAATTCACACAGCCGTGACCGGTAAAGTCGAGCATAACCGGTTTGCCCACTTTCTTAGCATACGCCATTCCTTCCTCGTAGCTGTGGAAGCAGTTGAGGTTGAGCGGGCATTGGCTGGGGTAAATCCACGAATAACCGCTTGATGGCGCTAGTCCGCTCAACAGGGTTAACGATTCAAAACCTTGGTTTTTCTCTGAGTAGCGGAATCCTGAGGCAAAATACAAGGCCAAAGCCACTGATACAACCCCCAATACTTTGCGGGTAATATTGATTGGTGCATTGGGTGAGTCGTGAGGAAAACGAA
The DNA here is from genome assembly GCA_036275295.1 of Luteibaculaceae bacterium. Taxonomy (GTDB): domain Bacteria; phylum Bacteroidota; class Bacteroidia; order Flavobacteriales_D; family Luteibaculaceae; genus DASUEB01. Next base: position 15,021 of record DASUEB010000006.1, read on the forward strand.
TGAATCCGAATAGGTACAGCGCCATGCCCACGGCAACCAAGATCCAAATACCAAGGAAAAGCTCAATTTTGAGAAACTCCCAGTGGCCAACCAAGTCGGCGGTTGAGAGGAATTTAATGGCTAGCGCAATCTCGATGAAACCCAGTAACACTTTCACGGTGTTTAACCAACCACCCGATTTGGGAAGAGCCTTGAGCATGCCTGGGAAAAGGGCAAATAAGGTAAAAGGCAGTGCCAGCGCCAATCCAAATCCCCCCATGCCTGCCGTAAGCTGCATGGCCCCCCCGTCGCTCGTGAGCGAACCCGCTAATAAGGACCCTAGAATGGGACCCGTACAAGAAAAGGAAACGAGCGCGAGGGTCAGGGCCATAAAAAACGTGCCAATCAAGCCGCCCACTTCCGAAGCGCTGTCGGCCTTGTTTAATAGACCCGCAGGAAGCGTGATTTCAAAATATCCGAAGAAGGAAATAGCAAATACGATGAAGATGATGAAGAACGCCAGGTTTAACCAAACATTGGTTGAGATGGTGTTGAGGATCTCGGGGTCAAGGCTATCCAAGAAGTGAAAAGGGAGACTCAGAATGATGTAGATCAGGAATATAAATCCGCCGTATATACTGGCGTTGATGATTCCTTTTCTGCGGTTTCCAGAGCTCTTGGTAAAAAATGATACCGTTAACGGGATCATGGGGAATACACAAGGGGTGAGTAGGGCAATGAGTCCACCCAAGAAACCGAGGATAAAGATATTCCAAAACGATTTAGATTCTCTAACCACAACTTCACCGCATTCGCTCAGCGGTGCGTTGAGGTCTATGGTGTTGATTTTGAGATTCTTTAACTTTTCTACTGCCGCTTCGCTGGTTGCTGCCTGCTCGGCAACGGGCTGGCCGGTGCTTAAATCGATGGTAAAGTCAATGGTCTCAGGCGGAAGACATTTCATGTCGTCGCATACCATAAAATAAATGTTGCCTTTAACGGTACCTGGCTTTTCTGATTTTACCACCAACTTTTGGGTGAAACGGGCTTCGTTTTCGTGGAATTTGATGTTAATTCTGAAGTTGGGATCAAAACGCGTGATGGGCGTGGGTTCAGCGGCACCGCCAAGCAAGGTGTAATTTTCGCTGGGCAGGATGGAAAGGCGGGTGGGTTCTGGGCCTGCTTTTTCGGCCTCTTTGCCCAGATCGAGCGCATATAAGTGCCAGCCTTTTTCCACCTTGGCGTTAGCAACCAACAAATACGTGCTGTCGTTCACCCGTTCACTGCTGAAAGTCCATTTAACAGGGTTGTTTAGCGTGGAGGGGGCAGCGGCCGTGATGCTGCTGTTTTCGACCGGTTGATTTTCGCTGGTCGAGGCAGCGGTACCCGAGGGAACCACGGTAAAACTGAAGTCTTCAATACTTGGGGGCAAACATTGGTTGTTGTCGCAAACCATAAACTCCAGTTCGCCGCTAACCTGAAATGGTTGGGTGGCAGTGCTGGTAATGCGCTGACGCCAAACGGCTTTCTTCTCGAAATAAGACAGCTTCATATCAAACTGGTTGTCGTACTCCGTTTTGAAGCCTTTTTCAATGATGCCTCCAACCGTTTTGAACGATTTTCCGGGTTTGATGGAAAAAGAAGTAGGAATGGGTCCGCCTTCGGGCAGGTTGGTGGTGTAAACGTGCCAGCCTTTGTCGATCGAGGCGGTGAACAGTAATTCGTAATTCCCGTTGCCTTTGTCTTCAACCGAGTAAGACCACTTTACGGGATCAACAATTTGTGCAAAGACCAGGGTTGTGGTAAGCAGGAATAATGCTGTAAGGAGTTTTTTCATGGGTTAGGTGCCATTATCGAACGGCGAAAATTAAACATATTGGAAGCACAAACGAAAAAGCCGCCATTAAGTTTGGCGGCTTAGTCACAATAAATGGTAAAAATCAGAGGAACTTTATTTTGTGGATCCTGTGTATGGGTATTACCACGCCTTTTTTGAGCACGATATTATCCGTTCCGGTGGCCCAGATAGTGGTTTCAACGTATTTCTGTCCTTGGTCGTCTTCAAAGAAAATTTTGATTTTGTTGTGTTCAACATTTCCCAGCGTGGTGGCGCGCTCCAAATCGTGCTGGCGCTGTTTAATATCAGCGGCGTTAATCAAAACCTCATGGGCAGGGAAGTTCAAGTGTTCTACTTCTTCCTTCTCCACTTGAACGGCAGTTTTGGTATCTAACATACAAAAGAGGTGTTTAGTGATTTATAATTATTTAAGGTGGCGCAATCGAAGTACTTGTTTGGTTGTATTAGTAACGGCAAAACGGCGGTCGAGGCGCTTACACAGTATCCAAATTATGTTATTTTTCGCCGATCTCAAAATGATGGGTTGTTGTTTTTCGACGTCTGTGAACTTTAGTTCGTTAAAATAGTCACTTATTCGTTTGGAACCACGCATGCCAAGCGGATAAAATCGATCGCCCTCTTTGTAAGTTTCCAGTCGGAGCGGAAAATCCAGGGTATCAAGATCGATCCAACAGAACGCCGCCGACGATTGATCAGGTTTTGCCAAAAAATCCACTTCGGCGGGTGTTATCAATCCCACCTCTTCAACTCCGGGCAATAGCACTAGCTCTTCCCAATGATGGATCAACAGGGTTTTGTGATCTTGTTGGGTATCTAAGGGGCGGATGAAGATTTTGTTGCCGCTTAGGGCCAAAATGCCCCGATGGCCTTTAAAATACAGCGATTCGGTACTTACACAGGCTTGCTGCAGTTCCTCTAATCGGGCTGAATTGAGGGCAATTTCCTCGAGCCAATGCAAGCAGATTAGTGGTAATGCCGGTTGACCCGCAATCATTCCCCGATTCCACACCTTGGGCTCTAGTTGGGTCGCATCGAGCGCGGCATCTACCACACGCCGGATCCATGTTTCGGTTTGTTGCAGGTTGCTCAGCGTCACCAGTAATTTTTTCTCCCAATTGGCATCGCGTGCAGCCAAGATCGGAGTAATGGAATGCCTCACCCAATTTCGGGTGTAATGAAGGCTGCTATTACTGGCATCTTCGCGCCACTGAATACCCTGTTCTTGAGCGTATTGGGTCAACTCCGTTTTGCTTACTTCCAACAAGGGCCGAATGATGTTGCCCATTTGCTGCGGTATACCCGTTAGGCCTCTCAAACCGCTTCCTCTCAAGGCATTGATGAAAAACGTTTCAATATGGTCGTTCCGGTGATGAGCCGTCAAAACATGCGTATAGCCTTGCTCCTCGCACAATTGGGCAAACCAAGAGTAACGCAAATCGCGTGCCAATTCCTGAATGCCTGTGTTTTTGTGCTTGTTGATGGCTTTGGTATCGAACCGAACACAGTGGAAAGGAGCACCCTTAGCTTGGGAAGCCGATTCAACCAACGCTTCATCGGCATCTGATTCAGTCCCGCGAAGTTGGTAGTTGCAATGGGCAACTCCAAAGGGGATCTGGGTTTGCGCCGTGGCATGCAGCAAAACCATGCTATCGAGTCCACCGCTGCAGGCCACCAATAGCTTGGGGGCAGTGCAAGGAGCCAAAAGATTGAGCAGATGTGGGGTAAAATGCCTCACTTACACTGGGCTTTTCGCTAATATATCAACAATTGCCTTTGCCTTCAACAGTACCTCATCGTATTCGGCCTCGAGATCCGATTTGGCGGTAAGCGCCGAACCCGTCATCAGACTCAGGTGACCGTTTAGGCTGTTGTAACAAAGCGATCGGATCACAACGTTGAAGGTAAAATCTCCATTGGGCCTGAAGAATCCTATGGATCCCGAGTACAGTCCACGGCGGTTATTCTCTGCCTCATCGGCGAGTTCCATCGCTCTGATTTTTGGTGCTCCGGTCATCGATCCCATGGGAAAGGTCGCCCGCAGGATGTCTAGAAAGGACACCCCGGGATTCACTCGTCCGCTGATCGTCGATACCATTTGGTGCACCGTTTTCAATGTTTTTATGTGCATCAATTCGTCAACCCGAACGCTGCCTGGCCGGCACACCCGCGAAAGGTCGTTTCGCACCAAGTCGACAATCATCACATTCTCCGATTGTTCCTTTTGGCTGTGCTTAAGAGCAAGGCAATTGGCTTCGTCGAGTTGAGGGGTTGAGCCTCTTTTGATGGTTCCCTTGATGGGACTGCTGATGAGTTGATCGCCTTTCTTTTGCAAGAAAAGCTCGGGTGAAGCGCTGAGGCAATACCGATTTCGATCTTCCATGAAACAGGAATACGGAGCTTGGGTAGCTTCGTTTACCTCGCAGTAAATCTGCCAAGGATCAATGCTAACTTCGTTGGCTACAAAGGCTTGGCAGAAGTTTACCTCGTAAATGTCACCTTGTTTGATGTGGTCGATTAATTTTTGTCCGCGCTGCAAATACTCGTTTTTGTCCATGCTGGGAACGAGCTGAACCGCCTGTTCAGACGATCTAACGGACCGTACTTGACTGAGCTGTGCGAGAAGGTCGTTGAGGTCCTCCTCGCGCATGCCTAGGTGGTGTATCGACAGGTTTTGGTGGTCCCATTCCAGCACGACTTCGGGCTGCCAAAGGTGAAAAAGGGGAAACCCAAGGAAATCTTCGCTGGAAGAGTTCAGGTTTTCGATGTGATTTTTAAGGTCGTATGAAAAGTACCCAAACAGCCAGTCGCTGGCGTTGCGGGTTGCATGGTCTAGTGCGCTGAGGAGGGAAGGGCCTTGATGGCCTTGGTACTCGTTTCGACGGCCCAAGGCTAGCAAGTTAGTCCCTTGCCCGTTGCTGTTGAGATACACCGTGCCCGGATATCGCCCCAGAGGCTGAGGGTAAAACGAGTCGGGTAGAGGGATGTTTTGGGTTACTCTCACGTCAGGCCCTTGAGATAACGAGGTCTTTTAAGGTGTCAATCCACAAATCGCTGTCGTTGAGACTTTCCACCAGTTGCAGGTGCTCGCCCCCGTGCTCTTGGAAGATTTCAAGGTATTCATGTCCAATTTCGATGGTGGTTTCCAAGCAATCGGCTGTAAATGCCGGCGAGAATACCAATATTTTTTTCTTTCCTTCCTTGGCTAAACGCTCCACGATGTCGTCGCTGAACGGTCGCAGCCATTTTTTATCCAGTCGCGACTGGAAGCTCACCGTGTATTTGCTTTCTGGTATGCCCAATCGCTCGGCAAGACCACGTGTGGTGGCGTAACAAGAGGCTTTGTAACAGAAATAATTTTCATCGGTTACTTCGTGCTCGCAATCGCGGTCTTCGCAAAGTCCGGTGTTGTACACCTTATCCACTTGTCGGGTGGGCAAGCCGTGGTAGGAGAAGATGATGTGTTCGTAGTCCTCATGCGGGTACAAGCGTCCTTTCTCGGCAAAGGCATCCAAGTATTTAGGGTGGTCGAAGTATTGACTCACCGTTGCAATTTCAGGAATTACCCACCAGCTGCTGATAATGCGCATGGCTTCCTCAAGAGCCGATCCCGTTGATGATGACGCGTATTGCGGGAACATAGGTACCAGAATGATCTTTTTAAAGTTCATTTTTCGCACTCGTTCCAATACTTCGGGAAGACCCGGGTTTTGGTATCGCATGGCCAATTCAACGTGAAACCCATCACCCAAAGCGCGCTGTAATTTCTCTTGCACATTTCGGCTGTGAAAAAGCAATGGCGAACCTTCTTTGGTCCAAAGCTCCTTGTATATTTTGGCCGATTTAGGGGCTCGGAACGGAACGATGATTCCGTTAACCAGAATTTTTCTAGCCAACCACGGAATATCAATGACCCTGGGGTCGTTGAGAAACTGCGATAAATAGCGTCTTACATCTGAAGTATTGGGGCTGTCGGGGGTGCCCAAGTTGATTAAAACAACGGCGGTGTTTGCTTTCATGGCTTTATAAACAAAATTTAGCGCTTCATGGTTTGCCGCTGCAAGGTAATTAAATAGAGATTGCCGACCTTTACGCTGACTAAAGACGCCGTACTCCATGGATTTATTCGAAGAGATAGATACACAAGCGCTTCCCCAGGTTGATGCCTTGCAATTTGTGCCCATGCACCGCGACAAGCGCGCTTTGGTTCGCATCCATGCCGCTTTGATATGGTTACTGATCACTTTGGGAGCGCTTACCTTGGCCGCGTTTAAAGGTTGGTTGTTCAATGGCCTTTTTTGGCTTATTGCGGGAGTTGCGGTTGTGGTAGGGTCAGTGGTAACGATCGTTTACGAGTCGTGGGCGGTGAGATGTGAGGGCTATGCAGTTCGGGCCGCCGATGTACACTATCGATCTGGAATTTGGTTTAAATCGGTGATGAGCATGCCCATTGCCCGATTGCAGCACTGCGCCATACAGCAGGGCCCCATTGAAAAATTATTCGACTTGAGCACGTTGGTGTTTTTTTCGGCCGCTTCCGACTCCGGAGATATTCGCTTGTCGGGAATTCATATCGAAGAGGCACAGCGTATACAGGCATTTGTTTTGAGGCAAATTGGCAGAGATGAGCCAGCAACGTGAGGTGTTTAAACAATCGGGCACGTATTTGGTAGCCCTGTGGGTCAGGTCGTGCTGGGGGATGGTTCGCATGATATGGCCTGCCCTTTTGATATGGTTTCGACCCAGCCTCAGTCGCCCCTCCTGGGTATTCCCCGTTTTTATTGCGCTGCTACTCGCCCTTTCGGCTATCTGGGCGTATTTGCGCTACCGTCGATTTACATACGGCTTTGAAGGCAATCATTTTTTTGTAGAGGAGGGGGTCATCAAGCGATCATCGCTAACCATTCAAGCCGATTCTGTGCAAAGCGTATTTACTGAACAGAGTTTGTGGATGCGCATGCTCAAACTTCATGTGATGAAGATGGATACCGCGGGATCCAGCGGTCAGGAAGTGGTTATTAGCGGAATCGATGGCCGCGCCGTTGAGCAGATTCGCCAGTGGCATCGGCAATGGCAATCACCGGGCCAACAGCCAGTGGCGACCGAGGCCGCGGAGGCAGAGAAGGAACCGGTCCAAGCCATCCGATTGCAACCCATCGACCTGTTGAAATCGGGTCTCATTCAGAATCATTTCCGGGGCATCGCTATTGCCGTGTTGTTTGTTTTATCGCGACTGGATTGGATGGAGCGCTGGTACCCCATTGACTTGGCAACGGGTCTGCAGGAGGCTGAAAAAACAGTGCTTCCGTGGTATGTGTGGCTGGCTTTGATTGCCGCCATGTACGCGCTTTCGCTGACGGTGGTATTGATTCGATCTCTTTTTCGATTTGGCCGTTTTCAGGTAAAACCCAGCGAACAGGGCTTGTTATTTTCCTTTGGGTTGCTCGACCTTCAAACGCGTGAGCTCAAGCGAAACCAAACACAAGTCATTCAACTCCGCTCCACTTGGTTGGCGCGTAAATTAGGGGTCCAAAAGATCAACCTGCGTCAACTGGGTGAAGCTGAGGCGAGCCGGGGCAATACGTGGAGGCTTCCTGCGCTGCCAAACGAGGTCGTCCAGCAGATTGTCAGCACTACTTTTCCATACGGCGAAGTCGATTTACAAAAGCCTCCAATCGATCCAAGTTTCTGGTGGCGGACAGCCTTGTTTTATTATCTGTTTCCCTTAACCATCCTCGCATGTGTCGCCATTCCCTGGATGAGTTGGAGGTATATCACAGCCATATGGATTGCTGGTGCGCTTTTCGCGTTGTTGCACAGCTATCTTCGATGGCGCAGTTTTCAATGGTTCTTGGGGCGAAATATGGTGGTTTATCGCTCGGGCTGGCGGGTGCGGCGAGATCAGGTGTTTGCCTATCCCAGTGTGCAGGAAGTAGCATGGTCGCAGTCGCCATTCCAACGGGCTCGTCAACTGGCTACTTTACATATCACGCTGCACACCCATACCCTGATTATTCCGTATGTGCCGGCCGATTGGGCCACGCGAGTGCGCGATTACCTCTTGGTGAAAACCTCGGGCTAAGGACCGACACAGCGGTTTGAGCTTAAATAAATCATTTGGCTCAACCCTTGAAAGCACCGGGGGATATGAAACCATTAGCGAGTGACAACGCAGAGGAAAGTTCGTAGCCCAATGTCAAAAGAGATGAGGCGTCAACCTTGTGAACTGCCGATATTGAATCTCGGTGAGACGTAGAGAAGGATTTTGGGGTTTGTTGATTCCATCGATTGCCATTGGTTTTCAAAAAACTCCGAATTTGTTTTGATTAGATTGTTGCTTTTTGTTAATTCGGGATGGAAGTCCTGTAAAAAAGATTTCCTACCGAGTTTCAAACATCGGCCTGCGTGTGGTGACGTTTTAGGAATATGGATGCATTTAATCTCTGCAAGAGTTAATGCGACAGGGGTATTCCTCTTGCCTTAGTGGGTTCCGTAGGGAACTTGGTTGTTAATATGAAATTTTCACCAATAATTAATCACTGAGATGGCATTTGGATTTCCCCCTAATTTTATTCAAGAAATAGAGCTTGGCGATCTAAACAAGGATCATGCCCTTGCTTTAGCCGCCGAAGCAGCCACTGAGCTTGGCTGGCAAATAAGCAACGCAAGCGAATCAGGGTTTGTGGCTCATGCAAGCCATTCTCTTAGTTCTTGGGGTGAAGAAATCACTTTTTCAATAGACGACGGATTAGCCTTGTGCAAAAGCGAATCTGT
>DASUEB010000007.1:0-5676 GCA_036275295.1 Luteibaculaceae bacterium
TTCATTGTTTTTGAGACTGCTATTTACTCATTTAGCTGTCCTGTTTACGTAAAACCAACTACTTATGAGAAAACAATTATTAGCACTTGCAAGCGGCTTGCTACTGTTGGGTTCGCCACTTTACGCACAAATTAGCCAAGGAGGAACTCCACGCAGTTTTTCCTTGGGTACCTTGAAGGCCAACTCAGTGGTTCTACCCGCACCTGATCTCAGGCCAATTGCGCAAGAAGATGCCATCAATGAAAAGAACGGCAGAGCTTGGCGTATGGCCGTTGCTATCAAAGCGGGTTTAAATCCATCCAACAGTGGTAACTGGGTTGATCTCGGTCGAGGCGAAAAGCTCTGGATGCTGCGCATTGAAAGCAAAAACGCCAAGGCATTGGGGGTGTATTACGACCGTTTTTATCTCCCCAAAGGCAGTACGCTGTTTTTGTACAACGACGATCGCACCCAGGTGTTGGGGGCCTACACAGCCGATAACAATCCCATCGACCTGCCCAACTTCGCCAATGAAATGGTAGCGGGCGATGCCGTGACTCTAGAGTACTTCCAGCCGGCTTATGTCAAAGAGAATCCGATTATTCAGATTGGGGAAATAGCCTATGCCTACAGGGGGTTTCAAGAACTCACCGAATGGAAAGTCAACGAAAGTGATCCCTGTCAGGTAAACGTGAATTGCTCAGAGGGAACAAACTGGCAAAACCACAAGCGGTCGGTGGCCAAGATTGTTCTGAAGCAAGGTGTAAGCTTTTTCTTGTGCAGCGGTGCCGTGGTAAACAACACTGCTCAAGACGGAAAGCCGTATTTTTTGACGGCTGAACACTGCGGGGAGACCTCCAGCACGGCCGATTACAACCAATGGGTATTCCACTTCAACTACGAAGCGTCGGGTTGCGCAAATCCCACCTCAGCACCCGCCTCGCAAACCCTAACGGGATGCGTGAAGCGATCGAGTTCAGCTGATGGCGGCGGAAATACCGGTTCCGACTTTAAACTGTTGGAATTCAGCACAGCCATTCCGTCAACCTACAACGTGTATTATGCCGGATGGAACCGAAATAACGTGGGTGCACCTTCTGGTGTAAGCATTCATCACCCCTCTGGTGACATTAAGAAGATTTCTACTTACACCTCTACCTTGACTTCTACCTCGTGGGGCGGATCAGTTGCCAATACCCACTGGCGGGTGGTATGGTCGGCTACGGCTAACGGTCACGGCGTAACCGAAGGCGGTTCATCGGGCTCGCCGATATTCGACAACAACGGTCGCATTGTGGGTACCCTTACGGGAGGTGCTTCCTATTGCACTGCCACTTCAAGCCCGGATCAATACGGCAAATTCTCCTACAGCTGGGCCAGCAACGGCACCACGGCCGATCGCCGTTTGTCGAATTGGCTCGACCCTGCCAATACTGGGGCAACCACCCTCGATGGTGCCTTCCTAAACGGGACCCCTGGGCCCACCCCCATTACCTATTGCGCGAGTAAAGGAAACAGCGTTGCCGATGAGTGGATCCAATCGGTTGCCATAGGATCATTCAGCAAAAACAGCGGTAAGAATGCCGGTTATGCCGATTTTACAGCCGACAAGATCACCCTTTCAAGAGGGAGCACGATCAACCTAACCCTTACTCCCGGATTTACATCGACAGCCTACAATGAATACTGGCGGATTTGGGTAGATTACAACAAAGACGGCGATTTCGACGATGCGGGTGAATTGGTGTACGACGCGGGTTCGCTATCAAGTGCCGTACGTACCGGTTCGTTTGTAGTTCCGTCGGGTGCAACCTTGCAGGAAACGCGCATGCGTGTAAGCATGAAATACAACGGCTCTCAAACTCCTTGCGAAACGTTCTCATACGGTGAGGTGGAAGACTATACCGCGGTGATTACCGATGCCGCCCCCACCACTTGCAATGCACCTACTAGCGCATCGGCCGGTTCGGTGACCTCTAGCTCTTTTGTCATCTCATGGCCTGCCGTTAGTGGAGCCGCTTCATATCAGGTGGAATTTAAAACCAGCAGCGCCACCACTTACACCACGGCCACCACAACCGCTACATCGTACACAGCAAGCGGATTAAGCGCCTCAACCGCATACAATTACCGGGTACGCACCAATTGCAGCAGCGGAACCAGCGGCTATACCGCCGTGGGAACCGTTACTACATCGGCACCACCGGCGGCAACATATTGCGCTTCGCGCGGGAATAGTGTGGCAGATGAGTGGATTAGGACCGTTCGCATTGGCACGATCAACAACACCTCAAACGCCAATGCAGGCTATGCCAACTTTACCAACCTTAGCACCACACTGGAGATTGGTGAGGGCACCGCGATAACCCTTACCCCGGGCTTTAGAACCAATGCATTGGGTCAGTCGATTACCTTCCCCGAGTACTGGAGAGTTTGGGTAGATCTCAACGGCGATGGCGACTTTACCGATGCGGGCGAACTGGCCTTTGACGCGGGAGCTACATCGACCACTACGGTGAATGGTACTGTAAACATTGCGGCTGGCACCACTCCCAAAACAACCCGTATGCGGGTTCAGATGAAGTACAACGGAGCCCCTACCTCTTGTGAGGCCTTTGCCTACGGAGAGGTGGAAGACTATACGGTGAACCTCGTGGATACGAGATCGGCCTTGGCTTCAGCAGCTGCTGGTACCGTGTTGCAAGAAACCCTGTTATTCCCGAATCCAACGGCATCTGACGCTCAATTCCGTTTCAGTACCACATCAGATGTAGCTGAATTAGAGGTTCGCGTAGTGGATCTGACAGGAAGAATCATGCAGTCGCTGGTATATCGCGATCTGGAGCGCGGTCAGCTGATTGAAACATACATCAACACACAAAACCAGCAGGCTGGGGTGTATTTGGTGCAGGTGTTACAAGAGGGAACCTTGATACACACCACCAAGCTGATCAAAAAATAGGGAAGGGCAGCTGAGTGTGTTAACGTCAAGACTTAGCTAAGCCATTTTACCGGATACAAATCACGGAGGGTATTGAATTTCAATACCCTCCGTTTGTTTGTAAACGGCAAGAGTTATCGAAGGTACATGCCTTGCAGGCTTTAAAAGCTAAAATGTGCAACAAAAAGTTTCGTCTACACTTTTTTTGGATTGATCGATAATTTTACTAAATTAGAAGACGATAACGAAGGTTTTGGGTTTTTCGTTTCGCGGTTTTGTTGGTTAATGAACCTCAAGTCAAGAGCATAAACTGAAATCATATGCCGGTATGGGTTGAGGGAAAGTCCCGAATGTGGGGTGGGTCGGTTTGTAGGCCTTCCCGCAAAGAGGGTGGTAGCCTCGAATGCATGTATCAGCGCATCGGCATGCTTTGGGGATGGTTTGATCGCAGCGCTCTTTTCACCCGTTTTTTTGTTGGCTTTTTTTGGTTTTTGGGTCGGGTAGGGTGAAAAGAGACGCTGCGATTTTTCTTTTTCAGGCCGTTCGGCCACAGAAAACGTCAGTTGATCCAACTAGGTTGTAGGTCCAAAAAACCAAAGGGTTCGGGACAAAACGAGCCGTTAGGCTTGCCCTATGTGAAAGCTTGAACCTCGGTGAGTTTCCCGCTCTGATCGTCTACCTGCAGTTGGTACGGAACGCCGAAACGCAGGCTGAGGTTGTTGTTGATGTGTCCTGCCGGTGCGTCGAATACCACAGGGTACTGATAATCGGCCACCTTGCTTAAAATGATCTCCTCCACCGACATCCCGTAGGAGACCGAGTTGTCTTTCATATCGGTCATGCCGCCGACCACCAAGCCCGCCAATTGCCCAAGCACGCCTTTTAAGCGCAGGGCAGTCATCATGCGATCTATGTGGTAGCGGTATTCATCTAGATCTTCTAAAAACAAGATGGCACCGGTTAAATCGGGAAAATAGGGCGTGCCCATCAGGGCGTATATCAAACTGAGATTACCTCCCATCAGTTTACCCGCGGCTATCCCATTTCTGCCTGGGTGAGAGGGTGTCCACAGATAATTAATGGCTTTGCCTTCAATGGTTTCGAAGAACAGGTTTCGGCAGAGATCGGTGTTGGTAGGCCAACTCAGGGGCATGGTGCTGTGCACGGTGGGAATTTCAAGGGCGTTGAACCAGAGGTGAAGAGCGGTGATATCGCTAAATCCAGCTAGTGTTTTTTTCTTGAGTTTTTCGCGATCTATCAGCAGGCGGTCCATCAACTGCATCGTGCCGTAACCGCCTCTTGCGCACCAGATCAGGGAAACGTCGGGGTGATCCAAGGCCCATTGCAGGGCTTCGAGGCGCTGATCGACTGTTCCTGCGAACTGATTGCAGGTTTCAAACAGATTAGGGCCCAGAATCACTTGATATCCTCTGTTTTCCAAGTCGATCACCGCAGGTTCAACCTCGGCTCTGGTAATTTTACGGGCGGTGGCTACAATGGCTACCGTATCGCCCGGCTTGCAGGTATGAAACATGTTGCAATGGTAAGGAAATTGAGGGTAGAGTGTGTTCGATGTAAGGCTGTGATTTGCAACATTGGGTTAAATGGGCAAGCGGCTGGCTTTTTCGGTATATGGAAATGCAATGGTGGGATTAAAATTTGCTTCGCCCATAGAGGCGAAATTGATTTTGCAGGGGAGCAATGCGCTAAGTAAATATGGATCTTAACCAAAAGATTTCTTAAATCTGCTGCCAATTAGGGGTTATACAATTCACACGCTGTATATCATGCATTGAATGAGATCGGTATCTAGGTGGTTTAATTATCTTTAGCATGTCGTTCAGGTTGGTTATTCTTTTGGCTCGAATTTGTCAGCTGGCAGGTATGATATCCATAAAGGTTAGATAAATTCTACCCGTTCTCAGCGATTTTGTAATTTGCTGGTGATGCGTGTAATATGTCCTACCTTGCGATCGTCTAGCGAATAACATGTTGACGAAATCAAATAGATTTGAATATCAACGTGTCGTGAGTAAAAGACTAAGTCCAGATCCTTTAATGGTTGATCCCGCCAAATTAGACAACTACGACCGCTATGCGTATGCATACAATAACCCTATCCGGTACCTCGATCCCAGCGGTTATGCTCAAGTTGGTAGTTATCATCATCGTCCTAACACCCTTAGCTCATACGACTACACCATAACAAGGGCTTATTACACCGCGTTTTTGGAGGCTGTTCACGCCGCTGAGGCCGAGAACTACGCTTACATAAGAGTTATAGGGCATTTTAAAAAGACGACAATGAACCCATATAAAGACAAAGACTTAAGAAAATTTATTGAGTCAATTCCACAGGAAGAAGTTGACAGACAAACACGCTTACAAGAGGAAAATAATGCTCGTGTTTACAAAGAGTTTACTGACGGCCTAAAAATTGGTAAGTGCTTTTTATGCGGAGGACAGATGAATTCATTTGTAGAAGGACGACCTTGTTTCCATTGGTTTACCTATCCAACAGGAATAAAAAAGAAACATTTTGAAAATTATCTTAAAAACCCAATTGGCTTTTTTCAACTTGACAGTTATTTCCGTTGGTTAGCAAATACTGAAAAACCGATTGCAAACATAAATGACCTAAAAGACGAAACTTCTTCAACTTCATACCTTGAAACGACATACAAGTATAAAAATATTGAATGGGCATTTTCAATCGGGCATACTGACAAAGAAGGACACCCAAACGCACAGGTTGG
>DASUEB010000008.1:0-4860 GCA_036275295.1 Luteibaculaceae bacterium
CCACAAATCATACAGAAACGCATTGATGTCTACAACACAGAAACCATGCCGGTTAAGGAGTTCTACACCTCGGCTGGAAAATATGTTGGGATAAATGGAATAGGAGACATCGACGTAATCTTCTCTGATTTGTGTCGTCACATCGAGCAAGCTGCTGTTAAACCCTAAACGATGTCGGGATCCAATTTCGTAGACTATGTAAAAATCCTGTGCCGCTCCGGTAAAGGTGGACCCGGTTCAACGCATTTGCACCGCGATAAGATGACCGCAAAAGGCGGTCCTGATGGTGGCGATGGCGGCCGTGGGGGGCATATCATACTCAGAGGCAACACCCAGATGTGGACGTTGCTGCACTTGAAATACACCAAGCATATCTTTGCTCCGATGGGTGAATCGGGTAGCGGTAACAACAAAACCGGTGCCGACGGAGAAGACATCATACTTGAAGTACCTATAGGAACCGTTGCCAAGGACGCCGAAACAGGGGAGGTCGATTTTGAGATAACTCGTCACGGTGAAGAGAGAATTCTGGTAAAAGGAGGTCGCGGGGGAAAAGGCAATGCCTTTTTCAAGTCGGCCACCATGCAAACCCCGCGATTTGCCCAACCGGGTGAAGATGCTGAGGAACGCTGGAAAATACTCGAACTTAAAATCTTGGCCGATGTGGGCCTAGTTGGTTTTCCCAATGCGGGCAAATCAACCCTGCTGTCGGTGCTCAGCGCCGCCAAACCAGAAATTGCAGATTACCCCTTCACGACCCTTGTCCCTAATCTGGGAATTGTGAGCTACCGAGGGGATCGATCATTTGTAATGGCAGATATTCCGGGTATCATAGAAAATGCCCATCAGGGAAAAGGACTTGGCTTGCGCTTTTTGAGACACATTGAGCGGAACGCTTGTTTGCTGTTCATGGTGCCTTGCGATGCCCCTAGCATTCGAGAACAATACGAAATTCTGCTCAATGAATTGAGGCAATATAACCCCGAATTGCTCGATAAACGACGGGCGCTTGCCATCACCAAAGCCGATATGATCGACGACGAACTGGAGGGGCAAATGATGGCAGATATCCCGAAAGACATACCTTTTGTTTTCATCTCATCCGTTGCTCAGAAAAATATAGATACCCTCAAGGACCTGCTCTGGAAATTGATGAATGATTGATGCATTAGACCATATCGATCGATGGCTGTTCTTGTGCATAAACGGCTCTTACGCCAAATGGATCGATGGGGTCATGATTTTCTTTTCCTGGAAATACACCTTTGTGATCTATTTGCCGGTTCTCGCTTACGGTTGGTTTAAGGTAGGCCAACGAAAAGCCGGGTTCGCACTGCTGGCTATGCTTCTTTCATTTGCCTTGGCTGACAGCATATCCAGTAGAATTTTCAAGCCCACCTTCGAGCGATTTAGACCTTGTCACAATCCTGAAATCCAATCGCTGGTTAGGGTAGTTGATCACTGCGGTGGCTCCTATGGTTTTGTCAGCAGTCATGCTGCCAATCATGCGGCACTGGCATTTTGCATCTTTACCTATCTCGGGATGTTTGAACCTAGGTACAGGAAGTGGGTTTTTGGGTTGCCAATCCTCATTGCTTATTCAAGGGTGTATCTAGGTGTTCATTATCCCGGCGACGTATTGATTGGCGGGCTCCTCGGCCTGGCCATCGCTTGGGGGGTATGTAAACTGTTGGGAAAATGGTGGTAAACGTTCTGCTGGTTTTTCTGGGTGGTGGCTTGGGGAGTGTGTTGCGATTTGCAGTAGGGATGCAGTTTACCGGAAAATGGGGAGTGTTCCCGCTGGGGACATTGGTAGCCAATGCCATCAGTTGTCTAATTTATGCAGGAATACTCAGATGGTTACCTGTTAAGGATGCATCGGATTTGGCTTGGAGGTTGTTTTTCTTGACTGGTTTTTGCGGTGGTTTGAGCACCTTCTCCACTTTTACGGCAGAGACCTTTGATTTGGTTCAACGCGGTATGCATCTCGCGGCATTATCGAATATTTTTTGCAGTTTGCTGGTCTGTATTTCAATTTTTTACATTTCTTTGATACTCCTGAAAGTCCCCTAATTGAGCGATTGAAAATGGTATTGATGCGCTTTCCCAAGCAATGTATTTCGTTTTTAGTGGGATGTCTCTTTTTCTGGTTTAGTTTGGGTTGGCTTGTCAACGCCACGGCTCAGGATCGACCCAAACTCATGGTGGGTATTGTGGTCGACCAGATGCGCTACGATCATTTGTTCAAATACGCCAACCGCTATACTACCGGCGGATTCATGAGATTTCTTCGTGAAGGCAACGCTCAACATGCGGCTTACTATTCATACATCCCAACATATACAGCACCTGGACACGCTACCATTTATACCGGTACCACTCCGTCGCACCACGGGATCATCGCAAATGAATGGTACAGTCGTTCAGAGCAGACTATGGTGTATTGCGTGGACGATACGCTTTTTCAAACCGTTGGCGGAACCAGCAAGAAGGGTCGCTGTTCTCCCAATCGATTGCTTTGCAATACCTTGGGTGATGGTTTGAAGCAGTTTAGTCAAGGTCAGGCCAAGGTGTTTAGCTTGGGTTTGAAAGATCGAAGTGCAATACTTCCCGGCGGGCATTTGGCCGACGGCGCATTCTGGTTTGAAGGCGGTAAATCTGGACATTGGATTACATCGTCGTATTACACCGATGTGCTTCCTAAATGGGTTGAATCATACAACAAGAAGGGTTATGCCAAAAAGCTAGCCGAAATCGATTGGAATACGCTTTATCCACTGACTACCTATAGGCAATCGGGACCCGATAACAATGCTTTTGAAATGGCCTTCAAAGGGGAAGATGCTCCGGTGTTTCCACACAAGTTAAAAATCCTTGCACCCGTTAATGATTACACCAGTGTGTTGAAATATACACCCTACGGAAATAGTTTGACCTTTGATTTCGCCAAAGAGCTATTGGAGCAAGAACACCTTGGAGAAGATGAAATGACCGACTTGCTCGCGATAAGTTTGTCGTCGACCGATTACATTGGCCACCGATTTGGAACACACAGCGTGGAGATAGAGGATACCTACCTTCGGCTCGATGAAGAGGTTAACAAGTTTCTTCAGTTTCTGGATGAAAAATACGGCAGGGAGAATTATTTGGTGTTCCTAACTTCCGATCACGGGGCGATGGATACACCAGGTTTGGCAGAACAAACGAAAAACCCCGCTGGTTTCTTCAACAGCGACTCGCTGTGGGTGCAGTTAAAAGACTTTTGCCTTAAAACATTCAATACCAGTCAGATTTTAGACAACCTCAGCAATAATCAACTTTTTTTAAATGCGGATGTAATCGATTCGCTCGACTTAGCCGACGATGATATAGAATCGATTGTGGAGTTTATCGAATCGGCCCCGGGCGTGGATAAAGTGGTTTTGAGTGGAGAAGTGGAGCTCTTCGATGGTGACGACATGTATGCCAAATTAAAGAAGGGCTATCACAATAAATTATCGGGTGATATCTTGTTCACTTTGTTGCCCAATTGGGTTGAATATGAAAAGCAGGGCACTACCCATGGAAGCGGTTTTGAATACGACACCCACGTGCCTTTGCTGTTTATGGGTTGGGGCATTAAAGCGGTCTCTCAATACGACAAAGTTAGCATCGAAGATATCACACCTACCTTGTGTGCCCTTCTTAAAATCACCTTTCCCTCGGCCGCAACCGGAAAACCGATACCTGGCGTTTTTCGTTAATTCAACTGTGTTGCAATATCCTTTGCACACGTTGAAACGAAAACGTTTATTCGCATGGTTTTTACGCAGAGCGGTGAGGTATGGAGAACCATTACGTTTCTTGAGCCAGGGTTGAAAAAAAAGTACGCTGTTTCCAATACGGGTCGAATTGCAAGCTATGTTGACGCCATCGAGGAAGGCCAAATACTAAAAACCCGGCTTTTCGATGGATTCCCGGGTTTTAGCTATCGCATAAAGGGAAAAAACAAAACCATACTAACCCATAAATTGGTTTTGCAGGTTTTTGGATTTCCTCAACCAGACGAATCGCACCGGGTCATTCACTTAGATTACAATAAATTGAACAACCGGTTAGACAACCTGAAGTGGGCCAGCAAAGACGAGTGGCTAACGCATCAAAACGGCAACCCAAAGGTGGTGGAAGGGCGACGTAAAAAAGCGGGAATGAAAACCCAGGTCGGCCACAAACTCAATGCCACGCAGGTGGCGAGAATCAAGAAAAAACTGCTCGATCCGAAACGAAAAACCCGTGTGAAGCTCCTGGCAAAACAATTGGGAGTAACGGAAATGACTCTGTACCGAATCAAATCGGGCGAGAACTGGGGACACGTGAAGCCCGCTCACTAAAAGAAAAGGAAATACAAGGCTGCAAAGCCATTGATGGTCTTCTAGCCAAGGTTCCAACCGGTGGTCAAGTGATTGATGTAAATTCCCGCTCGGACAAATTCAATTAATGGAATA
Source organism: Luteibaculaceae bacterium (assembly GCA_036275295.1). Classification (GTDB taxonomy): domain Bacteria; phylum Bacteroidota; class Bacteroidia; order Flavobacteriales_D; family Luteibaculaceae; genus DASUEB01. The sequence goes on from DASUEB010000008.1 coordinate 4,485, forward strand.
ATTCAAGAACCTGCACCAATGACTCCATGTCTTTGGATGTAATTTCTAAATGAAATACAAATCGAATGCTTTTCGGACCAAAAGCCATGGCTTTAACGCTGTGATTTTGGAGGTGTTGGAGGACCTTATCGCGTGTAGCGGTATCGGCAACAAAAAAGATCACAATGTTTGTCTCACACGGCAAGACCTGTTCTACCCAGCTTTTCTGAGTCAATGCCTGCGCTACCTCTGCGGCATGTCGATGATCTTCAGCTAAACGCGCTACGTTGTTTTTCAAAGCGTATATACCGGCAGCAGCCAAAATACCAGCCTGACGCATTCCACCTCCCATCATCTTGCGGTAGCGATGGGCTTTCGTGATAAAAGCTTTGGATCC
>DASUEB010000009.1:0-12598 GCA_036275295.1 Luteibaculaceae bacterium
GATAAATATCGATTTCAGGGAGAATACCTTGGACTACAGCGAAAAACATCTTCAGATGTGCACCAGTCGATGATGAATGTTTTCAGTTTATTCGTGGGGAAACCAACTGAATTCAAGGAAATGATAAAAACCTCACTGTTATTCAAGGTAGGTACGGAAGAAATTTGGATGCCGATACAATCCGTTATTTTATCAGCGTTCCACGATGAGGTGAAGAAAGGTGAAGTGGTTACTCTGTACTGTCTATTTCTTAATGAACACAACAACAATAATAAGCTGTTCAATACTTTCTTGATCTCTGAATTTCAGAAATGATTCAGTTTGCTTTACCCTTTCTGACTTGTTTCCGCAATATTTTCTTTTTCCGAATTTAATAGCGCTTTATCCAAATTAAGGCCTATTACTAGTTTCGGTTAAACAATTTGAATCTACTGTTATCTTATGAGGAATCCCAACCTGTGTTGTTCTTCCACCATTTATGTGGAATCCGACATCTAACGCAAAGGTCAACAGTAATCGCGTTAATTTTATCTTTACTTCCCCAAAGGTTAGGGTATGAAGCTGGCCATTAATTGGTAAACCACCGCGGAGTTGGAACAGTCGATAGAAAAATTTTACCCTCAAAATCGAGGAGAATGGCGTGAATGGCTCGCTGCTAATCACGACAAACGACAGTCTATTTGGCTCGTTTATGCCAAGAAAAATGCCCGACTACCAACCATTAGCTACAGCGATGCGGTGGATGAAGCGCTGTGTTTTGGGTGGATCGATAGTAAAGCAAAACCCATCGATGACCAATTTTTCATGCAGTTTTTCTGCAGGCGGAAGGAAAAAAGTGTTTGGTCTCGTGTGAATAAGCAGAAAGTAGAACGGTTGATCAAGGAGGGACGTATGACAAGCGCGGGTTTAGATATCATTAAAAAAGCCGTGCAAAACGGATCGTGGACCGTGTTGGACGATGCCGAGGCGCTCATTATACCTCCCGATTTGGAGGGCGAATTCCAAACAAGGCCCAAAGCTAAAGACTTCTTTATGGGTTTAAGTCGGTCGGATAAACGCAATGTGCTGCAGTGGCTTGTGTTGGCCAAGCGACAGGAAACCCGGTTGAAGCGGATTCAAGAGATTGTGGAGTCGGCTGAAACCCATCAGAAACCCAAACCGTTCAGGACCATTAAACAGGCTTAAATCACCCTGTATCGCCCGTCTAGTAAGCGCTAGAGCTAAATGCAGATCGCACCCAATGCAAGTTTAAGTTGTGGTCTTTGGCTTTTTGGTTCGGTATCCCGATTACCAGCTGAGGTTGTATAACTTTATGGACTGTAAGTTTATCCTCTAGCCATCTATTTCGCGTAACAAATGAAATACATTACCCGTTCGGTTTGGATTCTTTCAGTCATCAGCTTGCTTACCGATACAGCCAGTGAGATGCTGTATCCCATTATGCCCATTTACCTCAAGTCTATTGGTTTTTCGGTGGTGTGGATAGGTGTATTGGAGGGACTTGCGGAGGCCACGGCGGGCTTGAGCAAGGGATATTTCGGCAAGCGCTCCGACATTTCGGGCCGGAGAGCCCCCTTTGTGCAGATAGGTTACGCGCTGAGCACGCTCTCAAAACCTTTGATGGCCGTATTTACTTATCCGCTGTGGATTTTTTTAGCCCGCACCCTCGATCGCCTCGGCAAAGGAATACGAACGGGGGCCAGAGATGCTATGCTCTCTGATGAGTCCACACCCCAAACCAAAGGCAAAGTTTTTGGTTTTCATCGATCAATGGATACCTTGGGAGCGGTGCTTGGCCCCGCCTTGGCTCTGGTCTATCTGGCCTTTTATCCGCAAGATTATCAAACCCTGTTTTTATTGGCGTTTATCCCCGGTTTATTGGCTGTTTTGCTCTCCTTCTATCTGAAAGACAACAAGATTCAACCCCAAGATGGGTTTGTAAAACAGCCTTTTTTCTCTTTTTTACACTACTGGAAGACCAGTCCACAGAACTACAGAAAACTGGTGATCGGACTGCTCGTTTTTGCCCTGTTCAACAGTTCAGACCTTTTTCTTTTGCTAAAGGCAAAACAATCGGGCCTCAGCGATACCGAAGTGATTGGCGTTTACATCTTTTACAACCTCGTTTACGCTGTGTTTGCCTTTCCCTTTGGAATCATTGCCGATAAAGTAGGGTTGAAGACCATTTTTATGTGCGGTTTAGCGCTGTTTGCTGCCGTATATTTCGGAATGGCGTTCAATACCCAAGGGGCGTATTTTTTCGGACTGTTTTTTCTGTATGGTTTGTATGCCTCTGCCACCGAGGGGATTTCGAAGGCATGGATATCAAACATCACCGATCCCAAAGACACCGCAACGGCCATAGGAACCTTCTCTGGCCTCCAGAGCATTTGTACCCTGTTGTCGAGTTCCATTGCCGGACTACTCTGGTTTCAATTTGGCGCTACTCTGGCTTTTATAATCACCGCTGCCGTAACCGTTTTAGTGGTAGGATATTTTATTTTCATTCCAAAACCCGGTAGCGAAGCTGGGGGAGTGAGATTAAAGTAGGTTTTGGCGTGGCCTCTAGATTAAATGGAGATCTTCGAAAGGAAGGTAAAGAATGTGGTAAGCAAAGCACAAAAAGCCTAAGGTCCTGAATAAGTCATTGTCTCAAGAATAAAAAGTGCCAAATTTTGAGGAATTATTTATTACGAAGCATTTGCTACTAAAAAATCATTTACGGGTTTCGACGACCAAATTTCATCCTTGCATCTAGATGCAGAAAATACCTTGCGTTATTTACATGAATTCGTAAAAGAAAATTTTGTGCGATCAATTTTTGTGCAAAATTTACTGTTTTTAAATAATTCGGCTTGAGTTGTCCATCTTTAATATCAGAAGCTCTAAGTCCATATTAAAAGCGTAAAATGAAGTTTCTAAAGTGCATGGTGTTGTTGTTCATGATTGCAATTTCTCATGGCATTCAAGCCTGCGGAAGTGATTCAACATCCAAAAAAGAGATGGATCATAAGTTAGTTACATTGTGTCGTGCATGGGGAGTGTTAAAATACTATCATCCGGCAGTTTATGAGGGTTTAGTAGACTGGGATCAGGAATTGCTGACCTTTTTAGAACATTTCAGCCCACAGAGTTCTGTGGAGGTTTTTCTAACTGAGGCATTGGATAAATTGGACTCAGCTGTAGCTCCTAAAAAATTTATAACCAAAGAAGAATTTGCATATTTCACGTGCAATCAGTACCGGCGAATAGACAAGCTTAACTTTTTAAGTGACTCCATCGCATATCCAATTACTCCTGATTTTGATTGGATAAGGCTTGACGAAAACCTCTCATCGCGTTTGAAATTTCGTTTATGCAATACAATAGTGAACAGTACTTCTTACAAAAAGCGACGCCCTTCAAAAAAAATCATACTCAATCTAAAAGAAAACCCATACCCAGATCAATCAACCCCTGAACTTCCGCACAGGATCCTTGCTCTGTTTAGATACTGGAATGTTATAAATTACTATTTCCCTTACAAAGATTACATGGATCAGCCTTGGGACTCGATCATTGCAGATGAAATGGATGTTTTTTGGAATGCGGATTCACGCGTAACATACATCAACGCTATTGGAGAAATATCCGCTAAAACCAACGACTCTCATAGTACAGTTAGGGCATTACCTCAGGCATCAAAAAGTGCGATTTCCGGGCCCGTGAAAGCAGCAAAGTTCATGCCTTTTAATTTTCGTGAAATTGATTCCAAGTTTTACATATCAAAATCTCTACGGCCCGAGCTAAATGGCTATGTAGGCTCGGAAGTAGTGGCTGTTAATCAGGTTCAACTGGATGATTGGAAACGCCTCTATTCTAAACTGCATGCGTGTTCAACACCTCAGGCCTTGGCTAATCATTTTGATCACATGATTAGCATGATTCAATTTCAAGATACATTTTCGTTGACGTTAGTGAACGAGAAGGATAAACGACACGTCAGTTTCACTCAAGGTGTTTCAGGCTTGGAAAAAATAAATTCTAACTACAATGATTCTGTACCACACTATAAATTCATTAATGATTCCATAGGTTATCTGAACATTGCCGAAGCGCGTTCAGGCGAAGTTCAAAAAGCTTTTAAATTGTTTCGAAAGACAAAAGGTTTAATAATTGACCTCAGGGGGTATCCCGAGGGTCTTGCCATTCAGATGCTCCCAAAACATTTTAGCAGAATACCTGTAAATTCGGCCGAATATTATTATCCGTCATTTCGCTTCCCGGGTGCATTTAAAAAGGCAAAGGAGCAGGAAAATTACTTTGTGGAAAATAGATTCCTCGGGGTGATTAAAGTGCTTGGATTGTTGCCTTACGAAAAAGTATTCCCAACTTTTAATAAAATGTACCAGGGTCAGGTGGCAATTCTGATAAACAATGAAGCCATCTCCGCAGCTGAGACTACAGCAATGATTCTGAAGGCGTACTGCAAAAATGAAATTTTTATCGGACAACCAACCATGGGGGCAAATGGTAATATTGCATTTGTCGATTTGCCCGGTAGTGTAAAAGTGAGTTACTCCTCATTGCATTGGCATTATCCCGATGGAACCAGATTACAACGGATCGGAATTATACCCGATATCTTGGTTGAAGAATCTCCGGTCGATTTTATAAATCAAAAAGATCCGTTTATTGAGTCGGCTGTCGGGTGGTTTCAGCAAACCAATGTTAAGGATTAAATGGAGATTTAACTGATTAACTTCCTCCCCCGCGAAAAACAAAATGAACACATTTTGTGCTTCGATAATATGGTAAATGCTCATGCCTAAGAAAACATCAAGGCCATTTGAACCCACCTCAGAGCGTGGGTTTTATCTTTGGATTAACGGGTCCGCCTTCGCCAAAGGCTTCGGCGGATGAGTTCGCCTTCGCCAAAGGCTTGGTTAAAAAAAATCCGCCTTCGCCAAAGGCTTCGGCGGATAAGCCCGCCTTCGCCAAAGGCTTCGGCGGATGAGCCCGCCTTCGCCGAGGCTTCGGCGGATGAAGTGGAGCCGGAGGGGATCGAACCCTCGTCCAAACAAGGAACCATAAAGCTTTCTACAAGTTTAGTCTTTACTTGATTTTCGATCGCAAACCGGCAAAAGACGACCTATCTGCGACTTAGTCTCTAAGTTTTACCTGCGGTTCGAGACTTCCCGCAAGCTATCCTCTTGAGATGATACACCGATTAGAACCGCCAAGAGGCGAAGCCGTTCCCGGTGTAGCTTGTTCTGCCCCTCCTAGGAGGCAGAATTAGGCGCAATCTCTTGGAGATTAGGCTGCAAGCGCGTAGTTGTTTTCGCCATTTAAGACGTTGAACGTTGATATTAACGAGCCACTCGTACAATGCTCGACCTGCTTACTCTATAATTTCAACCTGCTGTCAAAGCCAGTCGGCCCCAATTATATTTTGCAAATATACGCCATATTCATCGTATTTTCGCAGTCCAAAGCTGTTATGCAAGAGATCATCCAACAAATCATCGGCTCGCAAAATCTGGGCAAAATCAAGACCATCCGTCCCATCCCCGGAGGCAGTATTAACCTGGGTTTCCATGTCAAAACCACCATCGGGCAGTATTTCCTGAAGATGAACGATCAGGTGCCCGACGACTACTTTGATGTTGAATTTAACAGCCTTCAGATCATCGATAAATATGCCCGTACCCCGCGTGTGATGGCGCACGGAAAGATCGATAAGGTGTCGTTCCTGGTATTGGAGTGGATAGCCCCTGTGTCGACCCATCCATCGGCTATCGACGACCTCGCCTTCTCGTTGGCTCAGTTGCACCGCCAAACCAAAAATCAGTTTGGCTTCGATTTTAACAATTACATCGGCAGCCTGTATCAGCGAAACGATTGGGCTGATTCATGGACCGATTTTTACACCCAGCACCGCATCCTACCGCTGGTTAAATTAGGTCTCGATAACAAACTGCTCACCAAAGACAATGTGCAATCTTTTGAAGCGCTGTGCGCGCGTTTTTCGCAGTGGATGCCCGCCGAGAAACCCGCTCTGCTACACGGCGATCTATGGCATGGAAACTATTTGCTCAGCGGATCTAAATCATATATGATTGATCCGGCGATCTATTACGGTCACCGCGAAATGGATATTGCCATGACCCATCTCTTTGGTTCGTTCCCCGATCGTTTCTACGATGTATATAATAGCAGCAATCCGCTTCAGCCCGGCTGGCAAGAGCGCATCCCTCTGTATCAGCTGTATCCGCTTTTGGTGCATCTGCATTTGTTCGGCAGTTCGTATTATCCGCAACTTAACGATGTGTTAATCAAGTTCCGCTAGTTTTGCTCGCCAACCGGAGCTCACCCATCCCAAATGATCCCCCTTCCCACATGAAAATAGGCTTACTTCGCGAAGAAAAAATACCCGCAGATAAACGCGTACCCCTCGCACCCGTGCAATGCCGCGAGTTAATGGACCAGTACCAAGGCCTTACCGTGGTTGTGCAACCCAGCGACATTCGCGCTTTTACCGACGAAGAGTACCTTCAACAAGGCGTTGTATTGCAAGAGGATTTGTCTGACTGCGATTTGTTAATGGGTGTAAAAGAGGTTCCCAAAGACAAACTCATTGCGGGTAAGAGATATCTGTTTTTTTCGCATACCCACAAGCGGCAGCCGTATAACAGGGCCTTGCTCCAAGAGGCCATCCGCAAGAACATTGAGCTCATAGATTACGAGTTGATCACCGATGCAGGCCAGAAAAGATTGATCGGATTTGGCCGATATGCGGGCATTGTAGGTGCCTACAACGGATTTTTGGCGTGGGGAAAAAAAACAGGGGCGTATGAGTTGAAACCCGCGCATCTGTGCGCCGATAAAAACGAACTGGAGCGGGAGTTGAAAAAAATTGTACTCCCTAAAAACTTTAAACTGGTGTTTACCGGTGGAGGTAGGGTAGGCGGCGGAACCGCCGAAATCCTACACGCCATGGGCATCAGTCAGGCTTTTCCCATTGATATCATCACCAAAACCTACGACGAACCGGTTTTTGCCCAACTCAACGTAGAGGATTACAACGAAAGACTCGATGGGAAACCTTTCAAACGAACCGAGTTTTTCAAAGATCCCGTGGGGTACCGATCTACCTTTATGCAATATGCCGATAAGGTGGACATGTACATAGCTTGTCACTTTTGGGATAACCGCTCGCCCTTTATATTCACCCGCGAGGATGCCAAGTCGCCCAATTTTAAAATCAAAGTAGTAGCTGACATCAGTTGCGATATCGATTGCGCGGTGGCCAGTACCCTGAGGGCCGCGACCATTGAAGAACCGTTGTACGGCTACGATCCCCAACGCGAGGAGGTAGTTGATTTCCTGCAGCCCGGATCGATCGGTGTGATGGCAGTCGACAATCTTCCGTGCGAGCTACCTCGCGATGCTTCCTTCGATTTTGGCAACGATCTTCGCCACTCCGTGCTGAAATGCTTCCTCGAATCCGATCCCGATCGAATCATCGCTCGTGCTACTATTGCCAAAAACGGGCAGCTCTGCTCTGATTTTGCCTATTTGAGCGATTGGGTAGCCGATTGAGCATTTTAATCAACTCATCACTCTTGGAAATGAATTGCACCAGCTGTTAACGGTCGCGCCTGCGTTGGGGTGCATGCAACCGCTATTCACTCTCGAGAAGTACTTTAAATAAGGTAGAGGTGGAAATCAGTGCCCGTGTTTCAACTCGTCGATAACCGCAACGGGGTTGGAGGCCGAAAAAACGAAGTTGCCGGCAACCAACACATTGGCACCAGCTTCCATGAGCTTTGGCGCGTTGTCGCGATTAACACCGCCGTCGATTTCTATCAGAAGCGAGGGTTGTATCTCATCGGCCATTTCACGCAGTTCAATCACCTTTTTGTAGGTGTTTTCAATGAATTTTTGTCCGCCAAACCCGGGGTTTACACTCATCAAGCACACCAAGTCGATGTCTTCCAAAACATCTTCCAGCAGGCTAACGGGGGTATGGGGATTGAGTGCCACTCCGGCTTTCATGCCCTCGGCTTTAATGGCCTGCAAGGTGCGATGCAAGTGGGTTGAGGCCTCGTAATGCACCGTTAAAATATCTGCTCCAGCGTTTTTAAACGTGGTGATATATCGCTCGGGCTGTACAATCATCAAATGCACATCAAAGGGTTTGGTCGTGTGTTTTTTCAAACTCTCCATCACCGGTATTCCGAAACTGATGTTGGGTACAAATACCCCGTCCATTACATCGATATGATACCAGTCGGCAGCCGATTGTTCGATGATATCTACTGCTTTCGATAGGTTATAAAAGTCGGCGGCAAGGATGGATGGTGCGATGGTGATCGACATGCGAATGGAATTTGCAGGCAAAGGTACAAATTAACCCGTCGTCAGGGGCGGTAGAGCAGCGCATGCCACTCAACTTACCGTCGGATCGGGTTATACAGCACCTAATGCTTGCGACAGATCCCAAATCAAGTCGTCGTAGTGTTCAATGCCAATGGATAAACGCACCAGCGCGTCGCTGATGCCCATTTGCTGTTTTTCTTGAGGATCTACTCCAGCGTGGGTCATGCTGGCTGGATGCTCGGCCAAACTCTCCGTGCCTCCGAGGCTCACCGCCAGTTTTATCAATTTGAGGTGATTGAGAAACTGAAATGCAGCTTTTTCGCCGCCTTTGATATCAAAGCTAATCATAGCTCCAGCCGCCTTACACTGGCGATTGTAAATATCCTTTTGCGAGGCATCCTCCAACAATCCGAGGTAATAAACCTTGGATACGTTGGGATGATTTTTCAGGAATTCGGCTACCTGTTTGGCATTGAGTGCCTGCTGATCCATTCGTACCTTGAGCGTTTCCAAACTGCGCATCAACAGCCAACCCGTATGGGGTGCCGCCATATTGCCCATAAAGGTTCGCAGTTCTTTTATACGTGTTATGGTTTCGCTGCGCCCGAGGCATGCACCAGCTATCACGTCGCTGTGGCCTCCAATGTATTTGGTAGCGGAATAAAGGACCAGATCAGCCCCGCATTCAAGCGGATGTTGCCACAATGGTCCCATATACGTGTTGTCGACCGCCACCAATACCCGTTGCCGAGCCGTACTGAGCGAATTAGCTAAGGCAACATAGGCCTGCATATCGATTAGTCGGTTGGTAGGATTGGCCGGGGTTTCTATGTAAATCATCTTAACACGCGATTCCCAGCCTTTTCGCTGCAATTCGTTTACCAGATCGGGTATCTTGGTTTCGCTGTCGAATCCCATTACTTCCACACCAAATCGGGTGAGAAAATGTTTGATAAAATGATCGGTCCCGCCATACACCGGATTGGAAAACAGCAGGACATCCCCCGGACTCAAAAAAGTAAGCAGGGCAGTCGAAATGGCCGACATACCACTCTCAAATACAGCGCATTCTTCGGCCTTATCCCACAGACACAGTCTGTTTTCTAATATTTCTAAGTCGGGATTGTTCAGTCGCGAGTAAATGAGTCCCATTTCCTCATCAATGCCTTTCTCGCGCAACCCATAGGCCAATTCAAAATAGGCTTTACCTTCTTCAGCGCTTCGGAAGACAAAGGTGGATGTTTGGAAAATGGGACATTTTATAGCGCCTTCCGACAAGCTTGGTTTGTAACCAAAGGACATCATGAGCGATTCTGGTGCGAACGTTTTCATAGGACAGATTGAAGACCAAAACTCTACTTCTGCCCATAATTGTCCTACTAATGAGTCTAGGTTTAGAACATATGATTATTTTTAATGAAAATTTATTTCCATTTGTTCTATAAAGAACCCCCTAAACATCATATCAAAGAATGAAGCTCGATGCCATTGACAGAAAAATTTTGACTTTGTTACAACAAGACGGTCGACTTACCATCAGGCAGTTGGCCCTTCACCTTCATCTTACGCCAACGCCTGTTCATGAGCGGATAAAGCGGTTGGAGCGGGAGGGAATTATTGAAGGTTACAGCGTTCGCATCAATCGAAAAAAGGCGGGTAAGGCCTTGGTGGTTTTCTGTGAGGTGAACTTGGTGGCGCATGAACGGGATGCCATCGCCTATTTTGAGCAATACATCGGGCAGCTGGATGAGGTTGTGGCCTGTCATCACGTTTCGGGCGACAGTGATTACCTGTTGGAGATTTGGGCAACCGATATGGATACCTACCGGGGATTTCTTCGCAACAAGCTCAGTTCGGCACCCAATGTGGGCAAGGTAAAGAGCCTATTCGCGATGAGTGAAATCAAGCGATCGGCGGTCATCAATTTTTAGGATCGAGCTTTATCTCGTACACATAGGGCCACATCTTGCCCGTAACAAAAAAGGTCTGGGTGGCGGGGTTATAGGCTATTCCATTGGTTTCCTCCGCCGCCGGATGCTGTTGCAATACTTCGTTTTTCAGCGCATACAGGTCCAATCTACCCGCAATTTGTCCGGTATTTGCATCGATTTTTACGATGGCATTGGTCAACCATAGGTTTGCGTATATGTAGCCGTTTACGTATTCGAGCTCATTGATGTTGTTGATCTTATAGCCATTTTCGACTACATCAAGGGTTTTAACCCGTTGCAATTGGGTGGGATCGAGGAAGGTCAGGGTACCCGTACCGTCGCTCATGATCAGGTTGGTTGAATCGTGTGTAAATCCCCATCCTTCCGCATTCATGTACCTGAATTCACCCAGTTTGCGAAAGGTATTCAGATCGTAAATGAAACCCAGTTGATTGCGATACGTGAGCTGATATACCTTATTTTGAAATACGGTAACTCCTTCACCGAAATACAAGGACTTATCGAGAGTTACCTGGGTGTCGGCTTTGCCGTTTTTATAGTCCCAATATCGTATGGCGGAATAGCTGAAAGGCAGGTTCTCTGGGCTGCCGGTGCTCTCAATTAGACGATTACCTACAAATTCGAGCCCCTCCGTAAAGGCAGTTGTGTCGTGTGGGTGTTTGGCAACTACAACGTAGCTGATCACAGGGGTGGTGGGTGTGTTTGTTTCGGGCGTTGGTTCTGCCGCTGGTGGATCATTTGAACAGCTGGCGCTCAACCAAAATACGGCGGCCATCGCCAATAAACGAATATTGGTCATGAACAATCGGGAATTACTGCAAAGTGGTCTAATAGTGCGGGTCATATGCGGGCTTTGTGGTAACTTTACTGCTTGCTTTGTCGTTGGTCGGCGATTTTGTGTCATTTAACGATTTGAGCTTACTACTGGCCAAAAATAGGTGAACTCAGGATATGAACCGAGTTATTTTAGTGGCTCAATCCAATTACCATGAAACGCTACTTTCTCTCATCCCTTGTAGCGTGCTGTATGTTAATGTTTGTTTCTTGCGAAAAAGAAGAGTCGATGACTAGATCCCGTGCGGTTGCAACCAATCCAGGCGACAATCCAATACCAGATGATCCGAATGACTCACCTTCGACCCCGCTTGATAGTTTGAAAAATCTCCCCTTGCTTTGTGTTCTTAACGCAGCCGTCGATACTACTGTCGATCAGCTTTCGGTTGTGGTAAATGGCGTAGCCACCTCGCTGAACTTGCCTTTTAATCAACCCACGAATCCCATTCCCATGCCGAGCGAACAGGTAGTGGTCGATATCGTGAATGAAACGGGCAAGGTATTGGCATCTATTCCCGCACAGATCCGCCAAAATGAGGTATTTATGTTATTGTTGAGCAACGAGGGCGGACGAGTGATCCCACGGCTGGAATTCATACCTGATTCAGAGGTACCCGCCTCAGAATCGGCGCAATTGTTGCGAAATTTAGGAGTGGTTTCACGGCCAGAAGATATCTTAGACTTATCGATTGTAAACCTAACCACCGGTGCCTCTTCGGCCAATCTGCTGTTAGGTGGGATTTTGCCAACCAGCAACGAAGATGTTTTCGCCTTGTTTGGTGCATTGCCCAAAGGGACCTTGGCCACCACGGGTGTGGTGAGTAGAAATATATTGGGCACCTTGCAATTCTACACCGGTTCGTTGAGTACACAGGGCATCTTATCGCAGCTCAACTCCCTTTTATTGGGCATTCGACCAGCTGAGTTGGGCGATTTATTAGGACTTCCCGTTGATTTATTCGATCGCATCATTACCTCGGTTGGAGCCAGACCAGGCGATGTCATACCGGCGCCCTCGGTTCCAAGCGATGCTTCGAGAATGTTGATGGTGCTTACCGGTTCAGCCACACAACCCACCGTAAGCTGGGTGCCATTGCCTTAATGGGTTTGGTCGGTTTTAACAGGGCCGAGAGCTACCCAACGACGGAATGGCCAATACTCTGCTTCACGCTTGCCTTAAGCTTGGTTTTCATCAGAGCCTCTTGTTTGATCTCGATCGCAAGAGGCTCTGTCATTTTGCATGAAGGTCCAACCGAGCAGTAAAAGGTTTAATTCTAATGCTGGTTTGGACTTTTGAGCACCTTGGCCATGCCCGTAGAATAAATGCTCAACCGCACGCAGTAACGGGGAGTGCACAGGGCCAAATGATTATTTTATTTTTTTGTGTATAGCCCCAATGGTTATTCCCAATTGCTAAAGGTATTAGAGCTCAACTTGAAGCTTCAACTTGT
>DASUEB010000010.1:0-11720 GCA_036275295.1 Luteibaculaceae bacterium
AGCTGCCATTACCCTGCAATGATAGGTTAAATTCACCCAAATAGATACCCAAATAGGCCTTGCATTTTTGTCTGATTTTAAGGCCCGACTGCACGGTTCTGGACCCCACTTCACATGTGAAGTGGGTTTGATCACTTTTACGGATGGCTTGGTCCGAGGTGCGATGATTGCCTCAACCAGGAGCTATTAGGACTACCAGACAAGTGAGTTATTTTTGTTGGTTTCGCCAGAAAAAAGGAGTGTCGCGAATGCGAGGCTCTAGTATACTCATGATCACCGAGCTCGAAATAAGGGCTCCCATTAAATACATCAAGAAGTGGTTGTGATCGAAGATTGATTTGATGAAAATCACCGTCATTAAACCTAGTCCAAAAATTCTCCAAATGGTTTTCATAGTAGGCTGTTTGCGCGATTTTGGTGGATAAAATGGAATAGCATTAAAACAACAATTATCCCAGATCCCTTGGTGCCGGTCTAAACAGCAGTTCCAGAGATGGATAAAAAATTAAGGTGTTATAGTTTCGAAAGTATTGAACCAAGGAAACCGCGGGTTGTAAGGAGGTTGATCATAAGTATGTCCAACTAAAGGTAATCAAAAAAGTGGTATTTCCTGTGGTATAATCTATATGCCGCGATCATGTTGCTTTACACCACCTATCACAGATCTGCATGCCCATACATCAAGTTGTCTTTCATTTGTTGGATATGGAGATGATTCTTTACTAAGCTCTAATTTAATAGGTTAAGGAATATGCGATTGGACTTAACTCACAACGAAAAACGCAGGAGAACCGCTATGCGAACCGCGTTTTTACTCTTTTCATCCATCTTTTACATGGCAAATAGTTACGCTCAAGCGGATGCAGTGGGGCGCTTTCAAAAAGACAGTTTAATTCGAGTGGATAATTGTCCCGAACTGGGGTTCTATCATGATTATTACTTATTCATTCCGGCAGGTGTAAAGCTCAATCAGAGAACTTTTCTACTTGTTGAGCCCAATAATACCGGTAGAATTAGCGATAGCTCTGAGGTGCACGACGAGCAGGCCAGGTTTCTAGCCTCCCGGAGCTCGGTGGGAAATAACATTTCTACCGAATTGCGATTGCCGTTTTTAGTGCCGGTTTTTCCTAGACCAGCCTCAAAACCCAATACCTATACACACGCATTAGATCGAGATGTGATGGAGGAAACCGAGCCATCGTTGAGAAGACTTGATCAGCAGTTGGTTCACATGATTCAGCATGCCATTAAAAGGTTAAGCACGATGCAAATTGATGCGGAAAATGAAGTGTTGATGAGTGGGTTTTCGGCATCGGCGACCTTTACCAATCGATTTGCCTTCCTGCACCCTGAGTTAATACGCGCTCTCGCCATTGGAGGTTTCAATGGCACTTTGATGTTGCCATTGTCGAATTTTGAGGGCAAGCCATTAAACTATCCGCTTGGCATCTCCGACTTTAAAGATTTGTTCACCAAGAATGCTGATACCGCCACTTTCAGACAAATACCCCAGTTTATTTATATGGGTGAATTAGACGAAAATGATGCCGTGCAATTTGAAGATGCTTACAGTCAGCAGGAACGCGATCTCATCAACAGTGTTTTTGGTCCCTCGGTCTCTCAGCGATTTCCTAGGTATCAAGAAATATACATAGAAAGGGGAATTAATGCCACTTTTAAAACGTTTAAGGACGTTGGACACTGGACGACATCAGAGATGAACCTACAGGTTATCTTATTTTTCCGAGATCATATAAAGTATTAGAGGGTAATAGTGGCAAAGATCTGGTGAGGTTTACTTCCTTTCATCCATTCATTGTGCGCTATTCCTTACGATATTTATTCTCCAAGCCTGAAAGCACTGGGTACCATTCGTCAACAAAAAACCCGCTACTCAGCGGGTTTTTTGTTGTAAGACCAATATACTAAGTGGCTTATCTCAGCAGATTCACATGGCCGTTTAATACCTTGGTTTTCCCGTATTGATTGATGTATTCTATGCGCCAAATATAGGTGTCGGTTTTACACGTTTTGCCTTTGTAGGTGCCGTCCCATTTTCGTTCGGGCACTTGGGTGTTGAATATGAGCTCACCCCATCGGTCGAATACTTTAAAATCGGTGATGGTAGTGTTACCTACAACTGGATAAAACGCGTCGTTTACGCCGTCGCTATTTGGGGTAAAAGAGTTGGGCACAAAAAGTTCGTCGATACAATCGGGGTCTGTGTATACCACAACTTGTTGCTCTAACTTACAACCGTGTGAGGTTTCGATGGCCACCTGATAGGTATTTCCACTATAAGCCCACCGAGTTGGTTCAGTGAGTAGATCGTTCCAGATATAGGAGCAATCGGTACAAGAGGCGCTGAGTATGAGTGAGTCGCCAGGACATAACATCGTATCACCTAAGGTGGGTGCGGGAAGTGGCCAGACCATGACCAAAGCCGTGTCACGCAAAATGCAGGGGCCATGACTTACTTCGGCCACATAGCTTCCGGGAGCTTGAACATTGATTTTGGTTCCTGTCTGGCCAGTGCTCCATGAGTATGAAGAACCGCCGTCGACTGGTATCGATAATTGTCCCACTTCACCTTCGCACAAGTTGAGGTCTGGACCTAAATCGAGTACCGGAGGTTGATGGAATCGAATGTCGATTTCATCGCGAGTAATGCAGGGCCCAATATTAGCCGTTACTGCGTATACGCCGTCTCGGTTTACCGTTATTTGCGGGGAGTTTTCACCCGTACTCCATTGATACGAAGCGCCGAGGTTATAAGCATCAAGGACAATGGTCTCGCCAAGGCATCGGTACAAGTTGGGTCCAAGATCCACCTGAGGCGGACTCACAAATGTGACCAAGATAGTATCTGCATTGGTACAAACACCTGTGGTTACTTGAACAGAATAACTGTTTGTGCTGGTAACCACGATGCTTGGGCTTTGCTGCCCGGTATTCCAAGTGAATTGCGGATTGGTTGCGCTGGTTATGGCATTGAGCTCCAATTGTTCACCTCTACACAGAACTTGATCAGCGGGCAGCGATACAGTGTGCATGGGTTGTATGTCAATGCGAATGGTGTCTCTCCGTTTACATTCGCCTAGCTGAACAAAGACGTTATAGGTGCCGGCCTGAGTTACTCTAATGGCCTGTTGCGTTTCCCCCGTACTCCAAAGGTAGGTGGCATTGGGTACCTTGGAGTCTAAGATGGCATCGAGTTGATCACAAACTACATAGTCTACCCCTAAGTTAACGGTGGGCGGAAGATCTACCGTTAACAAAGCACTATCCTTCACGATACAAGGACCATCGGTTAATGTGAGGACCTGCCAACCGGCAGTTTGTGTGGTAATGCTGGGTGTGTTCATTCCATTATGCCAGTTGAAAACCCCTGAACTGACATTCGATGCGAAAATGGCAATAGAGTCAGAGCAAATGCGCTGATCGGGTCCAATGGATAAGGATGGCGGGTTTTGAACCGTTACTTGGGCTGTATCCGCGAAAGAACACATGCCTCTGGTCACTTGAAGGATGACAGGAGAACTCGTTTTGTAGACCTCCTGAGGACCGGTTGAGCCCGTGTTCCAGAGATACGTGGCGTTTGGAATGGGGCAGGTGTAGGTTGAAGAATCACCCAAGCAGATTAGGGCATCGCTACCCAATGTGAAGACGGGTATTCTGTCAACCAGTAAGTTGACTTGGTCGCTGAATTGACATGCCCCACGAGTAGCAGTGGCTATATAGGTTCCTGGCATGCTTACTTCTATGGAGGAGGTATTGGCCCCTGTATTCCAAGCAAATGACGAGCCCGTTGCTCCTGATGCATCAAAAACAGCTGTTTTGTCCTCGCATATCGTGGGGTCGGGACCTAGGTCAAATACAGGGAGAAGGTCATGAATAACCGTTATGGTATCGAAAACTGTGCAAGCCCCTTTGATGACCCTTACGTCGTAGGTGCCCGCTTGTGATACCGTTATGGTTGGCGCTGTTGAGCCCGTACTCCACAAATAGGAGTTAGCCGCAAGGATCTTAGGACTCAATTGAACGGTTTGATTTTCACATACGGTTGTATCCGGACCGAGGTTGGGAACCGGCGGGTTTTCAATGATTACCAGTTTTTCGTCGCTAGCGATACAAACGCCAATGGTCACCTCCACTTTGATTTGATGGGGACCACTCTGCGAAATCGACAGGGTGTCGGTGGTGTAAACCTGACCGTTTATGGTCCACTTGTGCTGTTCGCCCGGATAGGGCGTCGATAATGGAACAACCGTACCTAGACATTCATTTTGGTCAGGACCAAGGTTAATGGCGTGCTGATCTTGAAAGGCAACTTGGATGGTATCCTTCAGAATACAACTTCCGTTGATAATTTCCACGTGGTAAGTACCACCCGGATATGGAATGTTTCGCACCGGAGCTGATGTACCGTCCTCCCAAGTGATCTGCGATCCGTAGGCTCGTACATCTAAAATGTGGGTTTGACCTTGACATAAAAGCGGGTCAGGGCCAAGGGTAAAGGCAGCCGGATCCTGGAAATCGACATAAATAGAGTCAGATCTTAAACAGCCATCAATTTCTACATCCACCCGATAGGTGCCAGATTGGGTAACCGTAATGGAGTATCCAGTCTGTCCGGTACTCCAGATCACGGAGTTAGGTGTTTTGTGGAATGTTTCCTCGTTGAGTTCGATAGTGAATGACTCGCCTTTACACAGATTTCGATCCGGACCTAGATCGGGAGTGAATTGAGGTTTAACCACTATTTGCGCTTGTCTTGCATTTTCACAACCCTTATCATCGATACCGGTGCTGATTACATTAGAGGTAGAATCGGGTCGATAGGTAATTTGACTTCCCTGGGCAAAAATCTGGTAATCTTCGTACGACCAAGTGTATAATACTGCGCCATTGGCTACCAGAACTACTGAATCGCCAGGACAGATACTCGGGTTCGAAGGAGTAATGACTAAACCCGGTGGCAAGAAGACATCAACGGCAATGCTGTCTTCACCAAATGGACAATAATTGTTTGGGCCCAAGAAGGCTTTTACCTTATAATATCCCTCCATGGGTGGGGTTGCAGCAAGGATGTTGATGACCGTATCTGAGGAACCAAAACCGTTGGGCCCTGTCCATTTGAGGAATTGCCGGGGTGAGGCGTTGGCGCTCAGCGAGAAGGGATCATCGACACAAACCCCCACATCGTCGCTCACCGTGAGGCCTTCTTGCGGTTTGTTGATGTTCACCGAAATGCGCATAATCGAATCGGGACATAGTGTATTGGAGACAAGTACTTCTAGGGTAGAAGGTTCCTTTACAATCGCATTTGTAGCAGCCGCATTGGCATCGGTAAAGGAAGTAGCAGGCGACCACTGGTATGAGGAGCCACCCGTTGCCCAAACGGGTACCAAGGTGTCATTAAAACAGATGGTGGTATCTCGCTTGATAGCGAACTGGGGGAATGGGTCGATTTGGATCAAGGTTGAATCGCTTCTGCTGAGACACGGATCGGTGGTTGATTGCGCTGTTACCCGATAATATCCAGAGTCTTGCGCGCGCAGGTTGTTCAGTAATGGTTCTCTTATATTCGATGTAAAACCACTGGGGCCAGTCCATGACCAGGTCACATTGGGCAGGTTATCAGCGTATAATGTGGCCGATTGCCGCTCACAGATATGAATGGTATCAATGGTGTTCAGAGGGGGTAGTTGTGGGTAAGGAGCAATGGTAACATCTTGATTAATGGTTGTATTGCACCCTTTTTCGGTTAACATCGTAAGCGAGACATTGTAGGTGCCGGGCCCTGGGAAGCCATGGGTAACGGGAGAAGCCGCACCCGTTTGGCCGTCGCCAAAATTCCAACTTAAAGAGGTGATAGGGTTATTTGCCGCAGGCGTGGTATTGGCTGTCAAGGTTACCAGTGAATCAGGACAGCCCAAGTCCTGGCTAATGGTACCCGTTGGATAACCAAATACTTTAACTTCATAATCTAGGGATACTTTACACGTTAGGAGCAATCCATTGTCGGTGAAGGGAGTGAGTTCAACCGTATACACTCCGGCGGTACCCACCGTGGTGCTCTGGGTTGTTGCGCCATTACTCCATTGGTAAGAGGCAAAGCCATCAGGTGCAGTGAGTGTTACCGTCTCCCCTTGGCACAGACCGGGTTTGTCCGCTAGTATGGCGATATCGCCGCAAAAAGCATCCACATAAGCATATCCGTAGTGGCCACCCAGAGAGCAGTCGAGCGTTGTGAATTCAATGCGTACCCTCTGGCCAATGTAGTTCTCCAAGGGAACTGCCACGAGGGTCCAATCTTTCCAAATCCCATCCACATCGTTGGGAGTTTCTTTGAACCCGGGTATTGATGGGGCGGCTCGAACTTCAAAATGCGCGCAACCCAATTCTCCACCCGTTTGATCAAACATACGAACCCTGAAATAAGGTTGTTCCTGTTCGGTGTGATTAGGATCCTCAAAAACCACCGCGTAGTAGTAAAAGAAGTTTTTTGTATTTGCGTCAACGGTAAATTCGTAAACCAGCATTTCGCCCTCTCCGCCAGACAGGCGATTTCCTAGTCGTACGGCGTAATTTCCTCCTCTGGGACTAACTACCGACAATTCACTGCCCACCATGGGGTCAAATGATCCCTTGCTCATAACCGTATGACGCGTGTCACCATTATTCACTGGACCACTGTTCAAACCGGCTGTTTGCCCGGGGTTGGCCACCGTTCCCGTAAATCCCTGCCAGCCCGTAAAGTCCATTCTCTCAAAACCAATATTGGTGCAGGCAATGCATACGTCGGTTCCGCAATAACTGCAGCTATTTGGATCATTGATGGTGTCAATGCTTAAATCAACACCGAAAGTTGTTGAGCCACTTATGGCTGCCACAATTACATAATAGGTCTTTCCGGCCTCAACCGTATAGACAAATCCAACTGAATCGGCCGGGGTATAATCTACTACTGCACTTGCTAAACATTCCGCCGTTGCCACATCAGGACAGTCGCTGGTTAAAAAGAGACCACCAGGACCAGATGGATTTTTGCCGGTAAATCTCAAACATTGAGTGCGGTTAGCTGTAAATTTTAATACGTAGTCATTTCCGGCCATGTAGTTTGAGCGGCAGGCGTGTGTGGCGTTGTATTCATTTCCTTTACAGGATACCTCGATATTCTTCGAGTTCAGTGGAATACTCACATTATCTGCATTGACGCAATTGCGACCTAAAGAATCAACGTTTGAACTCCGAATCGAAATGTCATAGCTAAAGTCATAGTAGTCCCCTCCATAGGGTTTTCCAACTACCACCCAATAAGTTTGGGTAGAGTCTAAATTAGCTTCTAGACTCAAAATATGAGGGTTTCCAAAACCAAAATACCTGCCCACAAAACCCACACATTTCGCCGCAGGATCGTCAGGGCAAGCGTTCAAAAGATACAAACCAGCATAGACGTAGTCATCCTTTATTTTGAGGCTGATGCCCATACAATCACCCTTCTTACCATCAAACTTATAAACTACCTCTTCAGCGGCCATGTAGTTGGCTCCTGTGATATTACATCCTGGGTGTAAATCGTATTCGTCGCCCTTGCACTGAGTAGTGTGATCATAAAGGGTTTCATTCGACGAGCTAAATTCGTAGGCCAATGGGCATATAGAGCCCTTGTTATCCAGCAAATCTATTTTGAGGTCATAAGGTATGCAAGCGCTGTATGTTGGATTGGAATTAATGGCCAGATAATAGGTTTGTCCAGCGGTGAAAATGGTGTTAATTACGAGTGGTCCAAAGGCATAGGTTCGCGACGCGACGCAACTACTGGACGGTTGAGTGGGACAGCCGCGGTAAAGAAACATGCCGGTATACAGACTGTCGGTATTGAGAGTAATTCGTACACATTGGTTCTCAGGTGCCGTGTACTTATAGATTTTGGTGTTGCCATTTAAAAAAGCACCTCCAAAACATTTGGTATTACCTTGGTTTAGGTACGGGCGGTTGTTACATGTGGTTGAAGGTGAGTCAGTAAAGGGCAAAGAGGCGATGTTGATTGAATTTACACAGTCGTTTCCTGAAGGAGGGGCTGTGCAGGTTCCAGCGGTAATGCTGAAATCAAATTGATAACAGCCGGTTTGTGAGGAAACCATTATAAAATAGGTGGTTCCAGGAGTTAGCTGAAGGTTCTGAATGGATATGGTTTTTGCGGGAACGGCTGAGGCATCTCGGTTGATTTGTTGCGCTACGCAATTGGTGGTCGCTTGATCGGGACAGCCATCAAAAACAAATAGGCCACCAAAATTATTCTGGTAACTGGTAAGACTGATGTTGATACACCGATTGGCGGCGGTTGGTGTAAATTTGTAGACAAAGTCCTCGCCGTTGGAGTAGGTATTGGCGCAGGTCTGAGCCGACCCGTAGGTATTGCCGTTGCCGCAGGTTGTGGGTTTAGTAAGCAGCGGGGAGTTGTAGGGTATGTTGGCGATGTTTAAGGCGGAAGCGCAAGTTTGAGCTTGGGGTCCGCCACCCAATTGGGCATAACTGACACCAAACCACAGGAGCAGTGAAATACACACCAAGTAGAATCTTTTCATACAGCAGCTTTTGGGATAAAGTGCCGAAAAAATAGAAAAACCACCCGCTTAACGAGTGGTTTTTATTGTCATTTTCAGGGTATTATACAATTCTTGAATCAACGAAGTGGGATTCTCTAATTTCCAGAATTGGAAAAAACCGGCCGCTATGGTCTAGGTGTGCTCAACGCCATCAGGTTGGTTAATTTAAAAAGCACCCGAGCGCCTACGTTTGCATCCCACTCAGAATGGGCGTCTGGGGCAACTTCGTTTACATCACAGCCAATAATTTCGCGACCGCTCTCGACTAATTTTTTGAACAAATAGATGGCTTGGTGAAAAGTTAATCCACCGGCAACGGGTGTTCCTGTATTGGGCGAATGTTCGGGAGTCAAACCATCGATATCAAAGCTGATGTAGACCTTTTCGGGTAAAGTTTGAATAATTCTTTGGCATTGCTCAGCCCATGTCAGTCCCTCAAAACTGTTGTATTTCAAGCTATAATCGTCAAATAACGATATTCTTGAATCCCTACGAGCTAAGTCGACTTCATCTTGACAAATATCTCGTATGCCAACTTGCACCAGTTTGGTTACTTGTTTTATTTTCAGTGCGTTGTACATGATGGATGCGTGAGAGTAGGTAAAGCCCTCGTATGCATCGCGCAAATCGGCATGTGCATCGATTTGAAGAATGCCAAACTGAGGGTGTCTTTCTGCCAATGCTTCCAGGTAGCCCAACGGCACACTGTGTTCGCCACCAACCAGCGCAATTTTTTTGCCTTTTTCCAACCACGATGCGCATGTGGCTTTCACCTCCTGCTTAAGCTGTTCGCAGGCCGTGTTGACTTCGCGCAGGTTTTCTTGAATCTCGATGTCTGAAAGTTCACCGCCGTTTTCCAAGTGTTCAATCACCTGGGCCGCAATGGCTCTATATTTTACACTGCGCTCTTTTATGCTTTCGTCCATGGGAACGGTGCCATGTCCAATTTTCCAAGCGTCATTAACGTCGAAGTCAAACATATCCAGTTGCGTGCTGGCCGCCAGGATCGCCTCTGGGCCGTTTGCCGTACCCGGTTTGTATGACGTGGTAACATCCCACGGGATAGATACCATTAGAATATTAGCCTCTTCAGGGGTATAAGGAAGTCCGAAGTAATTTCCATTGTCTACACCCACATCATTGGGATTGAAATTCTCTAAGCTCATGTTATGATTTTTTCTTGAAAAGGACGGAGGCAACTCCAGAGGTAAATAGAACACCACCTACTATCGATAGCGATACCGTAGAGGAGATGTGCATAATGGGGGAGATAACCATTTTTACCCCAATAAAGGTGAGGATAACCGCTAATCCGTAATGCAAATAGATGAATGCATCCATGGAGTTTGCGAGCAAAAAATAGAGGGCACGTAGGCCGAGTATGGCAAAAATGTTCGATGTATACAGGATGAAAGGATCTCGCGAAACAGCGAATATGGCAGGTATACTATCAACCGCAAAGATCAAATCGGTGGTTTCTACCACGGCTACCACCAAGAACAATGGCGTGGCAAATCGCTTTCCATTTTGCCACGTCCAAAATTTATCTCCGTCGTATTCTTTGGTTACCGGGAAAAGTTTGCGGACCACACGCACGGCTACACTGTCAGAGAAATCTTGTTCCGAATCGTCATTTGATTTGGCCGATTTGATACCGGCATAGATCAGAAATAATCCGAAGACGGTCAGTATGGCATTTACGCGGTGAAATACCCCGTTGTTGAGGTCAATTTCTTCATCAGCCCCTAAGGAGAATTGGTAGCCCATTATATCAAAGGCTGGCAAATAGGTTGATTCAACGATCCAAACCCCTGAGAATATAAAAACTGCTCGCAAGGCAATGGCACCCAAAATACCCCAAAACAGCACTTTGTGTTGGTAGCTCTCAGGGACTTTGAAAAACTGGAAAATAAGTACGAAGACAAACAGATTGTCTACTGAAAGGGCCTTTTCGATGAGAAAAGCGGTGAGAAACTCCGAGCTTTGGTTCTTACCGATAAAGAAATAAATAAAGATGCTGAATATCAGCGCGGTTGAAATCCAGATGGCGCTCCAGGTAAGCGCTTCTTTGTTTGAAATGCGGTGCGATTTCTTGTTGAATATGCCTAAATCAATGGCCAGCATGATGGCAACCAAAACCACAAAGGCAACAAAAAAGTAGGATTCAGTGGTTTGTATAGAACAAAGGGAGCTAAGAAAGTTGTGCGGCATCATGGTTGTTTTTCAATCACAGTAGTTTTGACGTTGGTAAACGAGCGAAGTCCTTCTTCGCCCAATTCACGACCTATACCCGAATTTTTGCTGCCACCAAACGGCAAGCGTGCATCCGATTTCACCGGAGTGTTTACAAAAACGGCCCCATCCATAAATTCGGGAATCCGGTTCCGAAGTCGATCCGGATCTCCGGACAACAGGACTACGCCAAGTCCAAAGTCGGTAGCATTGGCTAAACGAATCATTTCATCTTCGGTATCTGCAGGAATGATTGAGACCACAGGCCCAAAGACCTCTTCGTCAAAGCAAGGCATTCCCGGTTTTACATCGCTTAAAAGCGTGGGACTAAATAGACAGAAGTCGCGCGTTCCTCCCATCATGATTTTTGCCCCTTTTTGAACAGACTTGGCAACCTGTTTCTCGACCTTAGCAGCCAGATCCTCCCGTGCTAGCGGTCCGAGCGATACCGATTCGTCGCTGGGATCACCCACCTGGATCCGCATCATTTCAATGGCCACTAGGTTTCGGAATTCGTCGTGAATCCTGCTGTCTACAATGAATCGCTTCGACGCAATGCAACTCTGGCCATTATTCGCGAAGCGGGAAGAGACAGCCATTTTTGCACTAAACTCTAAATCGCTGTCTTCGAAAACCAAGAATGCATTGCTTCCGCCAAGTTCCATGACGATGGGTTTGAGCGCTCCGCCACATTTTTTGGCAATGATCCTACCGGTTTCGGTGCTTCCGGTAAAGCTCACACCTCTAATTTCAGGTTTCTGAATGATTTTTAGGGTTGTTTTTGAATCGGTGTAAAGTGCGTTATAGACCTTTCCCAAGCGTGATGATTGTTGAAAGACAGCCTCGAGAAGCATGCTGCATCCGGGAACATTC
>DASUEB010000011.1:0-10692 GCA_036275295.1 Luteibaculaceae bacterium
CGAAATGCAAATGAACCGTCTCAGGCAAACAGAAGAAATACAGGTAACTCATCAAAAAGTACATCAACCAGATGAGTAGGGTATAAGCAATAAATAACACGGGTTTTTTAACCCGCGCAACTGATAAGAGCCCGGTTCCAACCCCTTTTAAAAAGGCGATGACCTTGCGTGAGATGGGCAGGTCTATCCATTTGCGGCGGGTTGTGTAAGCCAGCACCAGTGCTGCACCTAGCACCGCTGCGGCGCCTAAGGCCCAAGGACCCATATGGCCTCCGCTCGATTCCAGCGAATCACCGCCTTGGTTGGCCAGTAACATGAAGTCGTCGAACTTTAATCCCAGCACCAATAAAAAACAGAGGCCCAACATGAGCAGATCAATTACCCGCTCGGCTAATACCGTGCCCAGCAGGGTGTCAACGGGCACATCTTCGGCTTTGTGCATGGCAGTGCAACGGGTTACCTCTCCCAATCGGGGCACCGCTAAATTGGCTAGATAACCCACCGCCACGCTGTTGATGGCGCTTCCCACGCGGGTTTCGTAACCCGATGGAGCTAGCAAGAGTCTCCATCGCAGGCCTCTGAATACAAAGGCGGCATAACCGCACAACATACCCATAAAAACCCATTGGTAATTGGCTCGTTGCAAGTCGGCCCACATTTGTTTGGGGTCATTGCCCTTGAAAGCAAGGTACAGCAGCACTCCACCAATGCCCACAAAAACGAGGTATTGGACAATTGATCGGGTGCTGGGGCGTTTCGACATAAGAATCAGATGATATCGAGGTCGCTTTTAAATCGGTCGCGCAGTTTATTGGTAGAGGTATCGGGAAATACCAACCAAGGTTTAAAACCTTTGGCCTCTTCGAAGGGGAGTTGGCAATAAGAAATGATGATTACAATGTCGCCTACAGCGGCTTTTCGCGCGGCCGGTCCGTTGAGGCATATTTTACCTGAACCCCGTTCACCTTTGATGACATAGGTTTCAATGCGCTCGCCGTTGTTGATGTTGACGATTTGCACTTTTTCGCCTTCAATGAGGTGAGCGGCATCCATCAAATCTTCGTCGATCGTAATGCTTCCAATGTAGTTCAGATCGGCTTCGGTGATGGTTACCCGGTGCAATTTTGATTTCAGTACCTCAATAATCATGGATCAAAGGTATCTAGTTTTTGAGAAATAGGTTATCGATGAGCCTCACTTTCCCCAGTTTGGCTGCAATAAAAAGAACGGGGTGGCTTTCATGAGCCAAATCGCCTTCTATGGGGGCCAGGGTTTGACCATGGGCTACCTCGGCGTATTCTAGGGCAAACTCGGGAAGTTGATCGAAATAATCTTTCACCCAGGCTTTGATTTCTGCACCGGTCGATGTCATGGCGCGTGCTCTGGCTTGCTGCATGCATCGGATGATGGCAAGCGCTTGTTGCCGCTCCTGATCAGAAAGCAGTTGATTGCGCGAGCTGAGGGCCAATCCGTCGGCATTCCGCGTTGTGGGAACCCCCACTAACTCTACGGGGATTTGCAGTTGTTGCACCATGTACTGAATAACGCGGAATTGCTGGTAATCTTTGAGACCGAAAAAAGCCATGTGCGGCCGAACGATATCGAAAAGCCTGCTCACTACATTGACTACGCCGTCGAAATGTCCGGGCCGGTATTTGCCTTCCATCACCTGCCCCAACAATCCCAGGTCTACCTGAACGGCGGCTCGATCGGGTGGATAGATTTGTTCAACCGATTCCGGAATGAAGACGGCATCGCAAGCGGCGGTAGACAAAAGCTCGATATCGCGTTCGATATGCCTCGGGTAGCGCTCAAAATCTTTCGGATCGTTGAATTGCGTGGGGTTGACAAAGATGCTGGCCACCACGATATCGCAGTGCTTTCTGGCCTCGGTCACCAGCGACAAGTGTCCTTGGTGAAGCGCACCCATGGTTGGTACAAATCCAATTTTCAGGTTTCTGGCATTTGCCTGCCGGGAATAGTCCGACATCTGATCGGCAATGCCAATAACAATGGGTGCTTGAGCCAAAGGTTCCGCTTTTGAAATCGGCAAATCTAACAGAATGCGTCTAATATCCCAGATTTTTTTAATATTTTTGTACTCAGATTACCGTAATAACAAACTATGAAGAAAGCTAAGGTTCTTTACGTATCTCAAGAAATTGTCCCTTTCCTTCCGGAAACCACGATCTCCCAAAAAAGCAGACTCCTCCCTCAATTAGCAAACGAAAACGGCCGTGAAATACGGGTTTTTATGCCCCGCTACGGTTGCATCAACGAGCGAAGACACCAGCTTCACGAGGTAATTCGCCTCTCAGGAATGAATCTCATCATCAACGACACAGATCATCCCCTCATCATCAAAGTAGCCTCCATACCCTCAGCGCGTATCCAGGTATATTTTATTGATAACGAAGAGTTTTTCCAGCGCAAATGCGTGCATCACGACCCTGAGGGCAAGTTCCTCAGCGACAACGACGAGCGTTCGATGTTTTTCTGCAAAGGTGTGTTGGAAACCGTGAAAAAACTGGGCTGGACCCCCGATATCATCCACTGCCACGGCTGGATGACGGCTTCTATGCCTCTCTACTTGAAGAAGTTGTACCATGACGATCCGCATTTTGTGGACACCAAAGTGGTTTTCTCTGCCTACAATCAAGACATGTCTGAAGGCATCGACCCCAATTTTACCCAGAAATTCATCTTTGACGGCGTCGAAAAGAAGGAAATGGAGAAGTTCTCTGCTGCCGATATCGAAACCTTCAACAAAATCGGTGTTCAATATGCCGATGGGGTAATCAAAGGAAGCGATTCATACTCAGAAGGTTTTGAGAAATTCCTGAAAGAATATGAGAAACCGCTACTTGACTACCAAAGCCAAGAAGATTACTTTAGCGCTTATAATGAGTTTTACGATACCATTTTGGAAGAAAACTCCGTTTTAGCCCAGTAAACTTGAAACCATACATGACCTTATTTCAATCGCGGAAAGCAAGTTTGCTTTCCGCTCTTTTTTTATGTGCCCTGCTGGTAGCGTGTGAGAAATTTCCCGACGAAACCATTGGCCAAGAAATTCAACCCGCTGAAGATCAAATTGGTCTTGGTGTAATCGACACGTTTGCCATTCAAACGCAAACACGCAAAGCCGATAGCCTACCCACTGATGAGGTCAACAACAACCTGATTGGAGCCTTGGTTGATCCGATTTTTGGACGACTGACTTGCGCTTCTTACTTGCAGGTTCGTCTGGCGACGGAGAACAATTCGTTTAACGTTGCCGATATCGCCGTCGACAGTGTGGTTTTCTCGCTTGCCCTCGACGGCAAGTTCTACGGTGACACCACCAGCACCATGGCTTTGACCGTTCGTGAAATCAACCAGGTGTTCAGTGCCGATAGCACCTATTTCAGCAATGCCGGATTGACTACTTCGGCCGAAGTATTAAACGAGAATCCAAATGAACAATTGGCTTTCCGTCCTAAATCGCCCATAGTAGTTGGCACCGATACCCTTACGCCGGGTGTGCGCATTCGACTGAAAAAAGAGTTTGGCCAGAAAATCATTTCGGCTCCTTCTGCTACCCTGGCCAACAATACGGCTTTTACGCAGTTCCTTCCCGGACTGAAGGTAAGTGTAGAGAACAATGCGGTATCAGGCTCTGGGGCCGTTGCACACATCAACCCGGTAAGCTTGCAGTCGCGTTTGTTTATTTATTATCGCACCTCACAAGACACCTTGGTTTTTTCAATGCCGCTCAACAATTCTTCGGCTCGCTACACCCAATTTGAAACGCAGTATGCGGGCACACCCGTTCAAACGCAACTGGACAATCCCGGACAGGTTTTTGATGAGGTGTATGTGCAAAGCGGGGGAGGTGTTCGCAGTCAGTTGACCATAGCTGGATTAGATGCCCTTCGCGACAGTGCTCAGATCGTCATCAACAAAGCCGAGCTTATTTTGCCCATTACCGATGCAACCTTGGTGCCATTTGGACCACACGAAAGACTCTTTTTGGCAGCTACCGACGAGAATGGAAAGCGCGAGATTTTGCCTGACCAGCTCGAGGGGGACACCCATTTCGGTGGATTTTACAATCCAGCCGATAGAAGTTATCACTTTGTCATCACGCGGTATGTTCAATCGCTGATCAGCGGCGGCAAAGTTAACCGCGGCTTGCAGGTAATAGCTGGCAACAGCGCTGTAAGTGCAAATAGAACTATATTAGTGGGGGGAAATAACCCCGTTAAAAAACCCAAGTTGATTATTTCGTTCTCCCGCCCCTAAACCCAACCCATATGTGTGGAATTGTTGCTTATATCGGTCATCAGCAAGCGTACCCCATTATTGTTAAAGGACTCAAACGCCTCGAATACCGCGGCTACGACAGTGCAGGTATTGCGCTGATCAGCGATCAGAAAATCAATCTTTTTAAGAAAAAAGGCAAGGTTTCTAATTTGGAAGAATTCGCGGCATCGCAAAATACGCAGGCCACGGTGGGTATGGGCCACACCCGCTGGGCCACACATGGCGAACCCAACGATGTCAACGCCCACCCGCATTTCAGTCAGAACGGACGACTGGCAATTATTCACAACGGGATCATTGAAAACTACGCCACCATCAAGGCCGAGCTGAGCAACCGGGGCCACGTTTTCCAAAGCGATACCGATACCGAAGTCCTGATCCACCTCATTGAAGAAATCCAAGACAACGAGGGCGTTGATTTGCGCGAGGCGGTGCGTTTGGCGCTCAGTCAGGTGGTAGGTGCTTACGCCATCGTTATATTGGAAGAGGATCAACCGCATCGACTCATCGCTGCCCGCAAATCATCGCCGTTGGTGGTGGGGGTGGGTAATGGGGAGTATTTCTTGGCATCCGACGCCACTCCTATCATCGAATACACCAAAAACGTGGTGTACGTTGAAGACGAGCAGATTGTGACCATCGACTTGCGCACTGGCCTCGAAATCAAAGACATCAAAAACCAGGCTCAAACGCCTTACATACAGAAGTTGGAGCTGAATCTCGAAGCCATCGAAAAAGGGGGCTACGAGCATTTTATGCTCAAGGAAATCTACGAACAACCCCGCTCGGTTCGCGATTGCATGCGCGGACGCATCAACGTTGAAAACGGACTCATTGCTATGGGGGGGATAAAGGAATACGAAGCGGCGTTTATATCGGCCAAACGCATTGTCATTGTGGCTTGCGGGACCAGCTGGCACGCCGGTTTGGTAGCCGAGTACCTCTTTGAGGAGCTCACTCGAATTCCCGTCGAAGTGGAATACGCTTCAGAATTTAGATACCGGAATCCCGTCATCAGCGAGGGCGACATTGTCATTGCCATTTCGCAATCGGGTGAAACGGCTGATACGCTGGCAGCCATCGAATTGGCTAAATCGAAAGGAGCAACTATTATTGGTGTGTGCAACGTGGTTGGATCATCCATTTCTCGCACTACACACGCCGGAGCGTATACACATGCCGGACCCGAGATTGGAGTGGCATCGACCAAGGCTTTTACCGCACAGGTAACCGTTCTAACCCTGATGGCATTAACCATCGCCAATAAAAAAGGCACCTTATCTGAATCTGAATATCGCCGACTGATTGTGGGGCTGGATCTGATACCTCATCAAATTGAGCGCGTACTGGAACTCTCGGGCGAGATCGATATTATTGCCGAGGCTTATCAGCATTCGCGCAATGCGCTTTACCTGGGGCGTGGAATCAACTTCCCCGTGGCCTTGGAAGGAGCGCTAAAACTGAAGGAAATATCCTATATCCACGCCGAAGGGTATCCGGCTGCCGAGATGAAACACGGTCCGATTGCTCTCATCGATGAGGAAATGCCCGTATTTGTAATCGCCAATGCGGGGCCTTCTTACCACAAGGTTGTGAGCAACATTCAGGAAGTAAAAGCCCGTAAGGGCAAAGTAATTGCGGTAGTCACCGAAGGCGATACCGAAGTGAAAAAAATGGCTGACTACGTCATTGAAATTCCCGAAACCGACGAATTGCTTACTCCGCTGCTCACCACCATACCCTTCCAGCTTCTGGCTTACCGCATTGCGGTCTTGCGCGGATGCAATGTGGATCAGCCGCGAAATCTGGCTAAATCGGTAACGGTAGAGTAAGCAGAACGAGTGGCAGGCTTTGAGCTTGTGCAAAGCGCATAGGCTCATTTGGATTCTTTTCGGGCTCCCAACCACATGATAAACCTCGGATTGTTGAGGTATTGACTGGGATTTGGGCTAAGCCACAGCACGGCTATGTCAATCAGCGGAATGAGACCCAATACTCCTCCCAGCGTGAGGGCGTACAGAACGGGTACTCGGGCTACCGTGCCAAGGTAGATGCGATGCCCGCCAAGGGGGCCGCTCAGCAAAGCCAATAACGTGGCATTTTTGCGCAGCAATGACACATCAACAGTGTCTGATGCCACTGAGGTGGCTTGAGGCGCCTCAGGCGGGCTTAACGACTCCTGAGCGACAACTGCGAGGGGGGTGCACAGGAGCCATACCGCAAAAAAAATCCCCGTCCAACAGACGGGGATGATGCACCATGGTGCCTGATTATTTTGCTGCAGCCAGCTTTTCATTGACTTTCGACCAGTTAACTACATTCCAAAACGCGTTGATGTAGTCGGGGCGGCGGTTTTGGTAGTGAAGGTAGTAGGCGTGTTCCCACACATCGAGTCCGAGGATGGGTTGACCCTTTACTTCGGCGATGTCCATTAATGGATTGTCTTGGTTGGCAGTAGAACAAACCTTGAGTTTTCCATTGCTTACCACGAGCCATGCCCATCCTGAGCCAAATCGGGTAGTGGCGGCATTGTTGAACTCGGTTTTGAACTGTTCGAACGAGCCAAAATCGCGGTCAATGGCCTGAGCCACTTCGCCGGTAGGCAGTCCGCCGGCTCCTGGAGCTAAAATTTCCCAGAAAAGGTTGTGGTTGTAAAATCCACCGCCGTTGTTTCGAATGGCGGGGGTGGCGCTGCTGATTTCGGCGAGAATCGCTTCAATCGACTTGCCTTCGAGCGGTGTTCCGGCAATGGCGTTATTGAGGTTGGTGGTGTATGCGTTGTGGTGCTTGCTGTGGTGAATCTCCATGGTGCGCGCATCGAAATGAGGCTCGAGGGCATCGTACGCGTAGGGGAGCTTTGGTAGTTCAAATGCCATGATACAATTGGTTTAGAGTGAAATGTTTTTAACGCTACTAAAGTACCAATTTTACAGGTGTTCAAAAGAAGAGCGAAAATTTTGTTGAAAAATTTTTGATCTTAAAAAAACACTGTATCTTTGCCCGCAATAAAGAAAAACAGAAAACAAAATGAAAAAGTTCTTTTCTCTAGTAGCTGTTGCTGCCATGGTATCTATGGCTGCTTGCTCTAACAATGCTTCTGAAGAAGCTTCAACCGAAATGGATTCAGTAGCTACTGAAGCTGTTGCTGAGCCTGTTGAAGAAGTAGCTCCTGCTACTGACTCTGCTGCTGCAACTACTGACACTGCTGCTGCTGCCACTACTGAAGCTCCTGCTGCTCAATAAGAAGCATCAAAAAGCTTTAAAACCCCTCCATGTGAGGGGTTTTTTTTTGCCTCGACTTGCTTCGACTCGGCTTCGCCTCGCTCAGCAACCGCGGTAACCGCGGCAACCGCAGCAACCGCGCCTTGCACAGCGTCACGATAGGTTATGATAAAGTTTGGCGCATGTAAGCAACCCAAGCCAACTGGTCATCTATTAACTATTCACTATTAACTATTCACTCCGCTTGCGCCTCGCCCTCGCTTGCTTCGACTCAGCTGCGCTTCGCTCAGCAACCTCGTCCTCGCTCGGCAACCTCGTCCTCGCTCAGCAACCGCAGCAACTGAAGCAACTGCAGCAACAGCGCCTCGCTCAGCGTCACGAAAGGTTATGATAAGGTTTGGGGCATGTAGGCAACCCAAGCCAACTGGTCAATCTTGTCACCAATCACCTCTCACGTTTCACTTATCACCTCTCACGTTTCACTTATCACCTCTCACCTCTCACGTTTCACGTATCACGTATCACCTTTCACGTATCACCTCTTCCTAAAAATCATCGGATCGCTGGGGATCATCACAGCGTAATACCCTTCTGTTCCGAAGAGGTTTCTGGCGATGAGTGCTTTGAGGCGCAGTTTGATGGCGCGGGTCTCTTGGGGGGTTATCAGTCGAATGGTACCTGAATAATCGCTTAGTACGGTACCCATAGCGCTTTGATAGAGTCGATCGTCGACTTTAAATTCTTTCACGAATTGAACAGCGGTTTTGTATTTGCCTAGCTTGCGCCGATTGGCATCGACATAATCGAATGCTTGATTGTTCAATTCGCCCGTGTACATCAGCGAGCTGAGCAGGAGGGATTGTTCGGTTGAATCGAGTGGTACAAAGTAATCGGGTACAATTCCACCGCCGCCATAGACAATTTTTCCGCCTGGGGTGCGGTATTTGAGGCTATCGGCAACTTTGATGCTGTCGCGACTAAACAGTTCACCGCTGTTAAAGCGGGCTTCAAAATCAGATTCGTAATCAATTCCTTTGCCATATGGCTTCTGGATACTCCGACCTGTTGGGGTGTAATATCTTGCAACCGTTAGGCGTAGCGCGCTTCGGTCAGGTAATTCCATTTGCTCCTGCACCAAGCCCTTTCCGAAGGTTCTGCGACCGATGATGGTGGCGCGGTCTTGGTCTTGCATGGCACCGGCAAATACCTCGCTGGCAGATGCACTCGACTCGTTGACCAATATATCCAACTGCAACTGGGTCAAAGTGCCGTTCCTGCTGCTGGAATATTTCCGGGTGGGCTGACTCTTTCCTTGCGTGTAGACGATGAGTTTTCCCTTGGGCAAAAATTCCTCGGCCATCTGAATGGCTGAGTTGAGGTATCCACCGCCGTTGTTTCGCAAATCGATTACCAGCTTTTTCAGTTGTGGTCTGGCCTTTTGAAGGTCTTTCACAGCCGTCATAAACTCCTCGTAGGTGTACTTGGCAAAACGAGAGATCTTGATGTATCCGGTTGTATCGTTGATGAGCAGCGAGGCATCGACGCTATTGATGGGTATTTTGCCGCGGGTGATGGAGAACGACTGTTTGATTTTGCCATTGCGAATTACATCGACCTTCACCTTCGATCCTGAGGGACCGCGCAGGTACTTCATCACATCCTGATTTTGGATGCCGGTTCCGGCCACCAATTTGCCGTTGATTCGCGTGATTCGATCGCCGGCTTGGATGCCCACGCTTTCGCTGGGTCCGCCCACAACGGTGTTAACCACCACGATGGTATCGTTTTCAATAAGGAATTCAACGCCAATGCCGTCAAAATTGCCCTCTAACGGCTCGGTGAGGTCTGATAGCTCCTCGGCGGGGATGTAGTACGAATGGGGGTCTAGATCGGCCAACAGGCTGTTTATGGCCTTCTCTGCCAACTTCTCTTTTTCGATGGTATCAACGTATTGATCTTCGATGTAATTGAGAATTTGATTCAGTTTTCCGCCGATGGTGCGGGTATTGGGTGTGATGAAGTTGATTTGTTGCCGGTCGGCATTAGCAGAGAGCAACAAACCCAGATACACACCAGCTACCAGGGTAGCGGCCAACAGCAGGGGTAAGTAAACGCTTTTGTGTGGTTTCATACTTCAAGGTTCTTCTATTTGTACTACTTCAATGCCCGACTCCCTCAAAAATTCTATTCCTGAAGTATCTTTGTATAACACGCTGAAAACAACGCGTTTGATGCCTGTTTGCAGAATCAATTTACTGCATTCCTTACAGGGTGACAGGGTTATGTATAACGTTCCGTTTTTGGCGCTATTGCTTGTTTTGGCCACTTTGGTAATGGCGTTGGCCTCGGCGTGAAGCACATACCAATAGGTTTCGTAGTTCTCGTCTTCGCACTGATTGGGAAAACCGGTTGGGGTTCCGTTGTAGCCATCGGCGATGATGGTTCCGTCTTTGACAATGAGCGCACCCACCTGTTTTCGCTGACAGTGGCTGAGTTTAGCCCATTCAAACGCCATGCGCAAATAGGCGCGATCGTATCGCTCTTGTTTGGCGGCGTGTTTGAGGCTGTGCGTTACTTCTTTCATCTGAATGCAAAAAAACGAAAATTGACCGGCTAATCTCGCGCTTTATTAACTCTTAACAAACAAGACAGGTGCATGTTTATGGCGCAGAGGGCTTTTATAAGGGGGCGCTCCATTGTGGTGAATGCGGAGGCTGTTTCCTGGGACGCTGAGATGGGTTAGGTTTTTGTGGGAGGGAGAACCCTTTTTATTTTTTCAAGCCTTTTGTTAAACTGAAAAGAAAGGAGAGCCCCGGTAATACCGCCTAATAATCCTGAAAAACAAACGGTTATAATATTCACTAACATAAGGTAAGTAGAAAATACGATTCAATGGAAAGAATGGGAATATGCCCTGTAATCAACCCTCATTTTAATTATCTTTCCACTACCAATCCCAATCTGTGACGCTTTCGGCCAAACATATACTTGCTCCCGCAAAGAGGTATAAACCCTCACCCCAAGTCTTGGGCAGCTCGCGCTTTGCAAGCGGCGGCATCGACAGCGAGGGGCGTTACATTCGCCAGCAAACCATCGTAGAGGCCACACCCGAGGAGTTTGAAGGGCAGGTTCCCGCTCCATCCAACTTTCAAGGGCAAAACCACG
>DASUEB010000012.1:0-5030 GCA_036275295.1 Luteibaculaceae bacterium
ACTCCTATTTTGGCAAAAGTGCGTGCATTCAACGCAATGATTTTCTGGCTGTTGTTGATTACCGCAAACAGGGTATCGCCCATTAAATACAGGCTCTGTAAGATGTCGCCCATTTCTTCTTGATTGGCGAGGGCGTAAACATCGTTGGTTATTTTATTGCCGTTGATATCAATGTAACTCAAGGCAGCTTGATTCTTTTGGAATTGGCCTTCGTTGGCAACAATCACTCCGCTGTTTACCGTAACGGCAGGAGCTACGGGATCTTTTTCGCAAGAGCTAAACCACAAAACGGTGGCAAGGGAAAGTGCTAGGGGTTTGATTAGGTTTTTTTTCATTTGATTTTTGGGTTGTTATTAATTGAGATGTAATCCGATTAAGAAGGTTCTACCGGGCATGGTAAATCCGGGTTGGCTCATGTAAAAGGCATTACTGGCGTTTTGCACCTCGACGAAGAGCAGCCAATGTTGTTTGATTAGTTTGAGATCTCTCGAGATTCGGGCGTTTGCTGTGGCAAATGCCGGCAGCCAAGTTTGATTGGTGGTCGAAGTGAATCGGCGCGATTGGTATTGGCTACTCAAATTCAGGGCCCATTGGCGATAAGCGAGGGTAAGTTTGCCAACAGCTTTGTCGCGTGGCACGTAAATAAGTTGTTTTTCGGCCATTTCCCTGTCGCCAGTATAACCTCTGCTGCGGGTATGGGTGTAGTCGAATGCCGCGGTCCATTGCCACTGTTGCCAATTCCAACGGTAGTTGCTCTGCCATTCGATTCCCTCACTTGAGGTTCCGGGTAAATTGACGGGCGACCAGAACAAGGGTCCAGGCAGCCACATGATGGCTTGTTTGAGCCGATTAGCGAAGGCCGTTATTTCTATAGCGCCCCGGTCGAATGAACGCACTATACCCCATTCACCCCCCGTTCCTTGCTCGGGGGTCAAATTCGGATTGCCACCAACGGCCCAATACAGGTCGTTGAAGTCGGGTATGTGGTATATCCTACCCACTTGGGTTTTGATTTGATAACGCGGATTGATTTTCCACGATGCGCCAAAAGAGGGCAGCAGCTGAGTCCCGAAAAGCGGGGTGCTCTGCACGCGCAAGGTGCCCTCTGCAGAAAAGGGTCCAGAAGCCGGGATATACCTCAGCGATGAGGCGAGCGAAGAACGCCATTGACGGGGTTGAACGCCACCGTACCCGTCGATACGTGAGCTTAGGTACTGAAGTTGAGGTTGCAGTTGGATGTTCCAATGGGTGTGAATCGATCGGTCGGCCGATGCGTGCAACCACCATTGGTTGGAGAGCGATTGGGAGCGGATATTGGCCGCCACATTGGTGTAAAGCAATTGCTCGCGCGTGAAACCCACAGCGCCCTTGAGTTGATACGCCCCAATCGATTTAGCAAACTGGGTGGATGCGTACAGGTTGTCGTCGGCTTGCGCCGCTTGCGATATATTTACAAGCGATCGACGGGTTTTAACCGCCGCCAGCGTGCTCAACCATTGCCCTCCATTTTTGCCGAGGTATTGGCTGGATGTCATAAATCCCTCTTGGAGGAAGTCAGCGTTTGATTGCCTATACGGTGTTTTGAGTTTGAAGTAATTGTTTTCTGAGGCGATTAAAAAACGCGTTATCGGATAGTCGTTCGCGGCTTTTTGGAGGTAAACGCGCAGTTGGTGACTCCACCGAAGCGATTTTCCCGTGTAGCGGAGCCCCAAGCCCAATTGCTGTTGTTTCCAACTGCCCGTTTGGAGTGAGGCCTTTGCAGTTAGTCCACTGGTGGAGGGCAGTTGGTCGCCTGTTTTTAGAATGATGGCCCCGCCAAGCGATTGGCTGCCTTGATCGGCCGTTGATGGCCCTGCTTGTATGGCAATGTGGTCGAGGAAAAACACGGGCAGGTTGCTGAAATCGAACTGGCCATGACTGGGGCTTTGCAGCGGTATGCCGTTCCAGAGCACTGCGGTTTGATCGGCGCCAGTGCCGCGCAAGGAGATACTGGCCGAACCGTTGATTCCGTAGGAGCGAATGGAGGCCGTGCTCATGTCGTTGAGCAGTTCAGCGAGATTCCGGCCTTGATACAGGCGAGTCCAAGCACTGTCGATGGTGGACGTTTTTTTCCCGACCGCAGCAGTTTTATTCCGAAACGAAGTGCTCACCACCTCAGGCAATTGACGCACCTGTGCGGTACCCCAATGAACCCAAATGATGCAGCACAAGAACAACAGTTGTCTCAACGTAATTGTAATTGTGCTTGCGGGAGATAGAAAGACCAACCCCAGTAGTTGGGGGCTTGCCGCGCTTTTGTCCCGAAAGCGGTTAACGCATTCTTCGCTCAGGCAGGTCTTCTGACTCGTCGATTCGGCCGCCTTCCCGGTGTTATCCAGTGGCTTGTTGGGCCTCAATGGTTATCCATTGTCAACTTACAGCTGCGGGAACAGTCTCAGATTTTCACTGAGTTCCCTTTTAATCCGAGGCGTAACCTCTCGGAACCAAAGCGGTGCAAAGATAGTAATTTGAAACCTATTTTAGTGCCTCTTGGCGTCAGGCTACTAATTCGCTGTAAAACAAATGGTTATTAGCAAATCTAGCATCCTGTTTAGATCCCATCACGCGACGTATCAGAGGTAAATGCGCCCATTTACTCACTCTTGGTAGTCGAGGTCTTTGGCAAAACTTTCATCGAGATAAGCAATCGATGCGCTTGCCAAAGCAATGCAAACCGCGCCTACCAGCGCAGCGGCACCCACTTCACCAAGCGATGGCAGCAACAATTTGAATCCATACGTAATGGGCCAAACAGCACCTCTCACAAAATTGGGCACCGTGGTGGTTACGGTCGACCGAATGTTGGTGCCAAATTGCTCCGAAGCAATGGTTACAAACAGGGCCCAATATCCGGTTCCAATGCCCAAAAGCAGGCAGAGCACGTAAAATTGACTCAAGGCCAATTCGCGGTAGAACAGAAATACGACCGAAAGCAAGGCGCAGAATACAAGGTATAACACAACCACCTTTTTTCGACTTTTCAACCATTGGCTCAAAATACCGCTGATCAGGTCGCCTACAGATAGCCCGATGTATGCATACATAATGGCCTCCCCGGTATTTACCTCGCCTTGAACGCTGTTGACTTTGGCAAAGGTTACACAGAGTGCGATAAGCAGTCCAATGACGAACCAAACCGGCAAACCTACTCCAATGCAACTCAAGTAGGTTAGTATCGATTTTTTGTCTCGGAAAATGACCCTGAAATGACCCTTCTCAATGGCGCGGTGTTTGATGTTTTTAAACATATCCGATTCAAGCGCCGTCATTCTAACCAGCAATAACAACAAACCCATCCCGCCGCCAACGAGGTAAGAGGTTTTCCAGTCGAAAGCATCGGCAATCAGCGCGGCAAATACAGCACCCAAAGCGCCAAATGTGACAAGAATCATGGTTCCTAGCCCTCGTTTTTCTTTGCTCATGGTTTCGCTTACCAACGTGATTCCCGCTCCCAGCTCGCCGGCCAAGCCCACACCTGCGATAAATCGGATCAGCCCGTATTGAAACAAGTCGCTTACAAAGGCATTGGCAATATTGGCCAGCGAATACAGCAAGATCGATCCAAAAAGAACTTTGACACGGCCTTTTTTATCGCCCAATACACCCCACAAGACCCCACCCACGAGCATTCCAACCATTTGCAGGTTGAAAAGAGTGATTCCCTCCAGCTCAATTTGTGACTCGGGAATGCCCAGTGCCAACAAGCTATTTTTCTTTACTACGTTAAAAAGGATGAGGTCATAGATATCGACAAAATAACCCAACGAGGCCACCATGACCAGCAGGTTAAACGGACTGTCTAATGTTTTTTTGGCTTGCATAGTGCACAAAAGTCATATTTTTCGCCAAAGAAAGGTCATCTCGGTGGCCAGTGACAGAACTTTATTTTTCACGATTTAGGATACCCAACCACGACTCATGAATCAGCTTTATATTCAAGTATCGCAGCGCACGGCAATAGCTGCATCGCAAGTAAAGGCGGTGCTGCAGTTGTTTGAGGCCGGCGCCACCGTGCCCTTCATAGCCCGTTATCGAAAAGAGGCCACCGGAAACCTCGATGAGGTGGCCATTGCCCAAATCAAGGAAACGGCCAAAGAGGTAGAGGAACTGGAAAAACGCAGGCAGTTTATCCTCGACACCATCAAACAGCAGGATAAATTGACCCCCGATTTGGAAAAATCTATCCGAGAAGCCAACTCGATGACCTTGTTAGAGGATTTGTACTTGCCGTACAAGCAGAAGAAAAAGACCCGTGCACAGGTGGCACGCGAGCGCGGGTTGCAGGGACTGGCCGATTTTTTACTGAAACAAACGGCGGCTGATCCAGAACACGAGGCTGAAAAATATTTCTCCGATGAGCTCGGGGTATCCGACCACCAGGCCGCCTTACAGGGAGCCTGTGACATACTCTCTGAGCAGTTTTCTGAGGATTTGCAACTTCGAT
The DNA here is from genome assembly GCA_036275295.1 of Luteibaculaceae bacterium. Classification (GTDB taxonomy): domain Bacteria; phylum Bacteroidota; class Bacteroidia; order Flavobacteriales_D; family Luteibaculaceae; genus DASUEB01. The sequence goes on from DASUEB010000012.1 coordinate 4,484, forward strand.
CGGTGGTGCGGCAACAATTCAACCGCAGCGGATTGCTCATTAGCAAGGTGGCCAGGGGAAAGAAGGATCAGGCCGAGAAATATCGAGACTATATCGATTGGTCAGAACCTCTCACCAAGGCTCCGTCGCATCGCATATTGGCTATTTTCAGAGGAGAAAACGAGGGACTTTTGTCCGTGAAACTCGAACCCAATCCAGAGGAAGTCATGGAGATGTTGGCTCGCAGGGTGATCAAAGGAAGAAATCGATGCGCTGATTATGTGACACAAGCGCTGGAAGACAGCTATAAACGACTGTTGCAGCCTTCGATTGAAACCGAGTTCCGGCAGGGCCTCAAGGAAAGGGCCGATAGAGAAGCGGTGCGGGTATTTGCTGAAAATGTGAAGCAGCTGCTACTCGAATCCCCGCTTGGGCAAAAAAACGTATTGGCCATCGACCCGGGATTTCGCACCGGATGCAAGGTGGTGTGCCTGAATCGCCAGGGCGACTTATTGCACAACGAAACCATCTATCCGCACAGCGGGCATCGAGAGGCGCTAGAAGCCGA
>DASUEB010000013.1:0-9422 GCA_036275295.1 Luteibaculaceae bacterium
TGCCACACGACGAATTGATGCGAGTAACCGACGAGTTAGGCAAGCTCATGCATGATATAGACCTCAAAACCGAGCGTTGGCTCACCTTGAGTGAATTGATGTGATTTTACTCTAATAAAATCGAATGTAAGGGCTTGCCCACCTACAAGGCACAACCATTGCGGTTAGATCAAGACACGATGTCTTGCTTATCATCCATATGGCCTACTTCCCAAACCAAGCAGCATCACCAAAAAGATGCGTCGCCTGAATGAACCCTGCCTGATACGACAAAAAAAAAAACCGGCAGGCGTACGGCCTTACCGGTTTTTGTTTCGTTGTGGTTTCTCGACCTGTTTTGGTACCAAACAGCGGACGGCATTGAACTATGCGCGGAGTAAACCATTTCCTTACGGTTTCAAGCTGGGCTTGATTGCTAGCAAGGGTAGTACAACCTACTCTTCAGGCATCCGCGTGATGGTATACCGGAGCCCAACATAAGCCATCCGACCAAAAACAGGTCCCCAAATCATGCTGGCATCAAAAAATTCAGAATTGGGATTTTCAGCCGACACGATGGCGCGCTCCTGAATGAAATCGAGCACATTCTCAGCCCCTGCATATACTTCCCATCTCGTTCCCATTTTTTTCGTTACCTGGGCGTTTAGAAGGGTAAAGGCGGGTGAGAAATTGGCTAGGCGCAGATCCTGCGGATTATCGCTTGTGGAGGGTAAGCGTTTTCTTCCCGTGGTGTTGATCGTGAGGTCGAAGATCCAATTGTTTCGGGTTTCGTAGCCCAAATTGATGAAGTAGCGGTTTTTAGCCACCAGCGAGCGCTGCAGCAAACCTGTGCTGAACTGGGTTTGAACATCGTAGTAGCGATAGGCTAAACGCACATCAAAATGTTTGAAAAGCTCATAGTCCAATTGAACCTGCAGGGCATTGGCAAAAGAAGGACCTGCCAGGTTATACACCATCACATTTCGGGCACTTTGGTCCACATCGACCACTACCTGTTGACTGAAGTCAGTGCGATACAGGTCGATTCCAAAATAACCCTCTCGGTAGTCGAGCTCAAATTTCCAAGTGTAGTTAAGGCCAAGACTGGTCGCCCTTTCCTGTTGCAAACCGTAAGGCAATTTCGAATCAAAGCCCATCACCATCCACTTGCGCGCACTAGCCAATAAGCCGCTATTCTCAGAAATGGGATTGGCAGTTTTTCTGCCCACTCCGGCCGATGCGCGAAGAACATGGTTTTTGTAAACCTCGTAGCGGATATTAAGCCGGGGAGTGAATTGAAGGCCAAATAAGTTGTGCTGATCGACCCTCGCACCTGCCACCACCGAGAATTTATCCGACCCCTGAAAGGTATACTCACCAAATGCCCCGACAACCGATTCCTTTCGGCTGTAATCGGTTTGGTTAAAAACCTCCTCAAAATCGTCCTGAAACGCATTGATTCCAGCCCGTATCTTGTGATCTGTGGTGAATAGGATATCCTGATAGATGAGATTGGCATAAGCCGATCGCTGATTTCCAACCAATCGATTTACCCCTCCAAAATTCATCTTCTGCCGATAATCGATATAGTTGAGCTGCAAACCAACACTTCGGTATTTCATGGCTGGAAAAATGTAACCTGTTTTCAAAAACACATCCAGTTGCTCCAGGTTTCTATCAAATCGGTAGGCTGATAGCTGGTCGCGTTCAATGGCCCCCGCCACTTTGTCGTCGGTGGTGTAAATAAATCCGCCGTGCATGTTGATGCCCTTAGTCGATTGCCAATCCCATCGGTTCAGCACCTTAGTGGTGGATCCGGTTGGGTTGTCGTAAAACAAATCGCCGTTGCGATCGGTTGCAACCAGTCGATTGCTGTAGTGTAACATGACACCGGTATGTAGGTTTGGAGTAACTGGGGTATTAGCCACCACGTTGGTTTCTACACGCCCCCCTTGGCCAGCGTAAGCGTTGTAGATAAACCGCTCCTTGTCGTAAGGCTGTCTCAGCTCCACATTCAACTGCCCTGCAATCCCCTCGTAGCCATTGACCACACTTCCGGTTCCTTTCGAGAGCTGCATAGAGCCAATCCATGTCCCCGGCAGATAACTCAATCCATTGATGGTATTGAATCCGCGAATAGAAGGAATATTTTCTTGGGTTAACAAGGTGTATGGGCCCGCAAGACCGAGTAATTGGATCTGTTTTGAACCGGTTACTGCGTCGGTGAACGAAACATCAACCGATGGGTTGGTTTCAAACGACTCCGATAAATTGCAGCAAGCCGCTTTGAACAGCTCTTTCTGACCAATTTGTTGCGTTTTGATCGGGTCGATCATCGACATGGTAGTGCTCTTCACCCGATACTCAACCGTAACTCCCTTCAATTCATTGGCTTTTTTAAGGATCAAGGCCAGTTTTTCGGGCGAGCTAACCAAGACCGTATCCGCCTGATAACCCAGATACCTAACTACCAGCCTATTTGCACCCGAAACCCGGTCCAATTCAAAAAAACCGAGTGAATCTGTAAGGGTTCCTACTGAAGTACCCAGCCACTGGAGTGCAACGCCTTCCAAGGGAACAATCTTTCCCTTATTGCTTTCTTCGCTAACTATACCGCTAACTTTCGTTTGGGCATAGCTAGGCAGGGACAGGACTAATCCCATCCAAAACAAAACGCGATACATGGCGCTTAGTGTTTCTCGTTGCTTTTGTATTGACAGCAGTGAGGAAGAGCATCGTAGGCCTTAGCATCGGCTTTGGCACCTTCGGTATCGTAACCGGCTTTGGCTATGTTTTGCTCAATCGCATTGCGATTGGTCTTGCCCGTATGGTAAACCACCTCTATCAAACCGGTTTCGGGGTTCCAGTCGGCTTTTTTAACGCCTTTGGTATACATGGCAGCTTTTTCGATACGTGTCTTGCACATATCGCACACACCACTCACCTGGAATTTTTCGGTGATTACAGTTGGTTTTTCTTGGGCTAATAAAGAACCTGAAACAAAAAGTGACAGGAATAAAATGAAAGTTTTCATGATGATATTGTTTTACGTAAATGAATGAATAGATGCGAAAGAAAAATTCTTACCGCATCAGGCGTAAAACAAAAGCGAATGAAATTTCAAATACCTGTGTTCCTCAGGTGGCGGTCGGTTGACCACCGCAACGGGGTGCACTTGTTCAGTGCTCTTAACCGATGGATGAAATATGAAGCGCAAGGGTGCAATGGCTGCAACCGACTGAAATACCCATGTTAAGGGCTCGGTCTTGACCTGATCGGCAAGGGTATATGAAACCGATATTTCCTTGCAACAATCGCTGCTCATCTCATTGGCAGCCATGTCGTCGCAACAACACGAAACGGGTTTTACAGATACAGCTTTGAGCTCACCACCGCAGTAATGCTCAAAAATAGACACCCCGACCGACCCACCTGTGTAAGCCAGTAGAAGCGCCAACCATACTATGGAAAACCATTTTTTCACTACAACAAAATTACTTCTTCTACCGAAAAGACAATGACCGGCACCTGTAATGTTTGTTAAAGCCGCTCAAACTTCATCCCACAACGCAGCGTGATGTGATCTCTTATCTCGCCTACTTCACCAAAACGGCTTTGTCCAGAATGTACGTCAATTGATAGATATCGGTAGCGTTGAGCTTCAAGACCCCTTTCACTCTGATCTTTTCGTCGGTTCTGAACTTGCGCGGAATTTTTACAAACTTCAAATCCATCACCGTCTCGGGGCCCGCTCCACCACAAAAGAAACAGGTGGCATAGGGATTGGCGGATAAAACGTATAGATCTTGCTTTACATCCAGGGGTATTACGTAACCCGATATCTCCACCACCTTGTTAGAAAGTGCTTTCACCGATGAGCCAAATACCGGAACGTTGGTGTACGAACCCAACTCCTCGCTGTATTGCTCGTTGTACTTGACGTCTGTCAGCTGCTCCCAGTCGAGTTTTACCTGCGCCGATACGGTGATCCAACCGGTCAGCAATGCCAGTATTATGAGGTACTTCTTCATCCTTTCATTTCAATGGTTATGGGCAATTTTCTAAGCTTTATCCAAACGGGCAACACAGAAACGACAGCCATTAAGACCAGTCCGGGTATCGCCCACCACACGTGAGGGGGCAAAGATAGTTCATCCAAGCCCAAATCAGACAGCGCCACAGGCAAGGCTAATCCGGCGATCAAGGCAACACCCCATGCAAGCAATCCCGCCAATACCAGCTGAACAAGGCTCTCTAGAACCATTACCCATACCACTTGGCGCATAGAGGCACCCATTAATCGCATGAGTAACCACTCTCGTTTGCGCTCCCTCAAACTGTTCATCATGCCCAAAACAATGGTTAAAAGAGCCAGAGAAACAATAATTATGCCAAGTAAATCAACGGCTTCAAATAATCCTGCAGCCATGAACAGGAGTCGATTGATCTCTATGGATGGCAAAGCGGCCTGATAAGGCGTATTTTTATTGATGGTAGCGGGTATAGTAAGCAAGGCCATCTTGCTTTTAAATTGAACCAAATAAGCTGTAACTTCCACAGGCGGACTGTGATGCATGAGCCATACGGACTCCAACGAGGTAAAAATCACTCGCTTAGTGATCCCGCTTGCCGATGAAGCTACCAAACCAATCACCCTGAGTTTTTCGCTGTGCGATGTACCGTTCACCTCGCTGTGCGAACTGATTAATTCGGTGCCAATGTCCCAACCTTTGGCCAAGGCCTCTTCTTGACCTACCACCACTTCTAAGGGCGATTGGCACCACCGGCCTCTCACCAGTTTGAGATTATAAAAATCAAGTACCTTCGAGGTAGTACCCAACAAACGCATACCGCTCACCTGATCGCCGTACGAAATGGGAAGATAGCGTCGGATCATGGGGTTTTTCAGCAGCATCTCCGCCTTCCGGGAGACATTTCCAGTCGGATTGTCGATGTGGTACACATTGGCCAATACCGCCTGCAGCGGACTTCCTTTGGCGCACAATACCATATCTACATTACCCGCTGAACCGCTGAGAAATTTTTCCGCCGAATACCGCACCATTTCGATGATGAGCAAGACCATCATTCCCGAGGCAAACAATACAACCGAGTTTACCGCCGTAACGCGGTAATACCAAAGATTCTTGATGGCTAATCGAAAAGCGTTCACAGGCGAATGATTTGATCAAAACGATGCTCAATGCGGTGGTCGTGACTCACTACCAATAAGGTACTCTTGGCCACATTGATACCTTGGACTAACAAATCCATCGACAAAGCCGCATGGTGGTCGTCTAGGTTCGATGTGGGTTCATCGGCCAACAATAGCGGCGGATCGCCAATGGTAGCGCGACAAATAGCCAGTCTCTGTAATTCGCCGCCCGACAATTCGAGTGGGCTGCTCTTGGCGAAGGATCTCAACCCTACCCGATCCAATAATTCGGTTACCTGTCGCTCAGAAATGGAAATACCCTTGGCCCATGCGGCCAATTGAAGGTTTTCATCTACCCGAATAGAAGGTATAAAAACCGGCTGCTGCATGATATAGCCCACGTTCCGACTGCGGAAGAGGCGCATGTCCTTACTTCGCTTTGGGTAAACGGCACCCTTACAATACAATTGACCAGCCTTGGGCGACAAAATACCGCCAACCAGCGATAAAAGCGTGGTTTTGCCAATTCCGCTTCGGCCCGTTACCAAAGTGGCTTTGCCCGCCGCTAGTGCAAAATCGGGATAAGAAAACTCCCCCACTTGCTTGGCGTAGGCAAAAGTCAATGAACGGGCTTCACAAATGATCATTCGGGCAACTATTGAAGAGCCCTGCAATATCTTAACTAAATTCATACCACCGAACCATAGATTCGCATTTTAGCACTTATATTTACCCTCAAAATTGAAATTCATGAAAGCAACTGCTCTGAGCATTCTAGGCCTAGTGGCATCGTTGATGGCTATTGCCAAAGAATATCCAACCCAAAAAGAACTGGAGGCAACCTACCGCGACAAGGAGTTAAACCGCCGTCATTGGGCAAAGGCAAATCGCGAAAATGGCGATCTGATATGGCAGGAAGCATGTGCATTCAACTTCTCTTATGCCACCGGCTTCGCCGAATACCAGACCTTTGACCAGCGCGAGGACTTCTACGAGTGGTTATCGGGCGAATTGCGCAAAAAAGGTCATGAAGTGAAATGGGTTGACATGGCCTTGGAAGTCATGGATCGCCTGGAATCCGTTGCCAGCAAAGACGACCTGCTCGGTCTCAACGCCAATCTAGCCAACAAATTGGTATTCGACTCAACCTTCGCACGTTTGCAAGAGCTTTACAAAATGCCTGAACCCTTACAGGGCGCCAAAGCCAAGGAATGGGACGAGAAAATGATCGCTTTTGAACAAGAGGAGATTATTCAGGTAGTGTACAACAGAATGGATATCGTGACCTTGGAAAAAGCAGACCGCATGGCGAAAGGCAAGGGATTGTATGCCCTTTGTGTCCCCAAGAACCTGCGCTTCGAGGGCGACCTTCGTAAACCAGCCGACCGCATTCAATTCGCAAATACCAAACTACTGCCCTACGTAGCGGAAAAATCAAATGCCGAGTTCAACGAAGAGCTCAACAAACAAGGCATTAAAGCAGAAGATAAACGTTCGAAGAAAGCAGCTGAGCGATACTTAAAGTCGGTGAATCCCGAAAGTTCGGAGAAAGCCAAGTAAGCACCAGCCGTTGCCAAAAGCAGCGGCTTTTTTTTAATTCAAATGAAAATTACCATGCAGCCTTGACTCTTGGTTGTACAGCGCCGATTTGGTGCGTATAATATTGCGAAGGAGTCGGTTCATTTTTATCGGGTTAAACAATCCTATCAACATGCGTTTCTGTTCAACCGTCAAACCCAAGAGGGCCGCAATCTGAAACAAATCACCGCTAATGGTTTTGGGCAACATTTGTTTGGGCAAATATCGGTAGGCGTATTTTTTAAAAACATTGATCAAACTGGCTTCGGCCGTGTATATCTCGTGTGCCAACTCCAATACGGTGGCGGCAGAATAAAGTTTTAACGGGTGGCGCTCAAACGTCTGAACCAACTTACAAAGGCCTACCGCAAGAACCAGGATATCCAGATCACCGTTGCTGTATTTTGATTTCACCTCTTTAATTACCACCAGCGTGGCTATGTCCTGCTCTTGACAAGCATCGGCATTGCAAACCGCAAAAGAGCGTTGGGTGTCCTTAAAATCATTGAGAAACTGTCGGTCCGCCGTACTGGATATCCGCAATACAACCGACTCACCGGGCAACAATACCCCCTCAAACCTATACAACGCGGTTAATCTCATAACACAGGGATGACGACTCAAATATAAGGCAGTTGTCTGATTTGGTAAAACTTAACAAGAATTTGTTTTACCGTGCGGGTGTAGTACCTTTGGCCTCCTTTAAAAACAGCAATGGGACGTATTTTCGAAAAACGCAAGCACAAAATGTTCGCCCGCTACGACCGCATGGCGAAAATGTTCACCCGCATTGGTAAAGAAATAGCCATAGCGGTAAAAGCAAGCGGTCCCGACCCCGATAACAATCCCAGACTTCGGACCGCCATTCAGAATGCCAAGGGTATCAATATGCCCAAAGACCGTATTGAGGCTGCGATTAAAAGAGCGTCGAGCAAAGAAGATAAAAACTACGAAGAGGTTGTATATGAAGGATACGGTCCGCATGGCGTAGCCATTTTAATTGAAACGGCAACCGACAACCCCACCCGAACCGTGGCCTCGATCAGATTATATTTGAACCGAGCAGGTGGATCACTGGGAACAAGTGGCTCGCTGAACTTCATTTTCAACCGGAAAGGTTTCTTCAAGCTACAAAAAGGCAATTTAAATACCGACGAACTGGAACTGGAGTTGATTGACAACGGACTCGAGGACCTGCAATTCAACGACGAGGAAATCCATCTGTACACAGATTTCACCGATTTTGGTGCTATGTCGAAGGCATTAGAGGAAAGAGGTTTGGTGCCTACATCTTCGGAATTGATCCGCATACCCACCACCACCGTAAACCTCAACGAAACCCAAGAGGAAGAACTGATGGAGTTGATCGAAAAAATTGAAGCAGACGATGACGTACAACAAGTATTTCACAATATCGCCGGATTCTAATCCGGGAAAAATCCATCCAACTATGAAAAAGGGCATCGAAAGTGCCCTTTTTTCAATTTTGTTCGAAGGAAAGCCAACTGATAGTACCGTAAAACAGCTCACTGCCTCTCATCCTAAGTGGGGATCGCGCGATCGCAAGTTGGTTATTGGGGCTGTATACGACATGGTGCGATATTGGCTCACTTTTTGTGCGGCATTGGAGATCTCTTCGAAACAAACCGCATCCATAGAAACCGCAGTTTCCAACTACCTTCATCCCGCTCCCGCATTTCTGCATCGACTGACAGACTTTACCGCAGCACCGGTGCAACAAGCCGAATCCTTTCCCGATTGGCTGGTGGGTGAAATGGGACATGAAGCAAACTCCATCATGCGCGAACTGAATCAGCCCGCGCGACTTTCGATTCGGGTAAATACGTTAAAAGTTACACCATCTCAAGTAGAACAGTGGTTTACAGCACAGGGAATTTCATTTGAAAAACATCCTCAACACGCAGAGCTCATTCTGTTGGATAAAAACACCAAAATTGATCAGACTCAACCTTACCGCGACGGTTGGATAGAGGTCCAAGACCCGGGATCAATAGCCATTGGTAAAATGGTAAACCCCAAACCGGGATCCATTGTATTCGACACCTGCGCAGGAGCTGGAGGTAAATCCCTACTCTTGGCACAAATGATGCATAACCAAGGGCAAATCATTTGTGCAGATGTCCACCAATGGAAATTAGATGAGTTGAATAAACGCGCAAAACGGGCCGGAATTAGCATTTGTTCCGCTCAAGCCATTAAGGATGTATCAGATTTAGATCGATGGCAAAAATCAGCCGATTTTGTGCTTATAGACGCCCCCTGCTCAGGCACTGGCGTGATTAAAAGAAAACCTGAAACCAAATATCATCTCAACCCAACTCGACTAAACGAGTTGATCCATCTTCAATCGCAAATACTGAAATCTTACAGTCTCCTAAGCAAAAAAGGGGGCGAGATCGTTTATGCTACTTGCAGCATCTTAGCCAAAGAAAACGAATTACAGATCGAGGATTTTCTAAAGTCCGATCACAACTTTGAACTGGTAGAACAACAAACACTATTACCATCGCGATTTAACGACGGATTCTTTATGGCGAAACTTAAGCGCATAAACTAATCAAAAGCGCAGCTCGTTATCCAGTCAACCACCGCAGGCAAAATAAAAGCTTGGGGCGATTTTGCCTGCTTTAAAACGTAGGGTGAGGATCTATTAAATTATATCTCCTGATTCCATGGCAAGAATCCAAAT
>DASUEB010000014.1:0-5914 GCA_036275295.1 Luteibaculaceae bacterium
TATTCTTCATGCCTACCTATGTCGAGCCAATAACCGCTGTGATTATATGTCACTACCGTATGACCCAGATCAATGGCCTTCTCAATTAAATCCGTGGCGTTGTAGTGTCCATCTGCGGGAATCAGCGAGAGCATATCTTTCTTCATCAGATAGATACCGGCATTTGATTTGAAATGAAAAGTAGGTTTCTCCTTCAAGGCAATTACATGGTCGCCTGCGGTCTCCAGAACGGCGAAAGGCACATTCACGGAATAGGGCACCGTCACAATGGCAAAGTCGGCGTTATTCGCGGTAAAAAATAGAAAGAGATCCTCGTAGTCGACATTGGTGAGTATGTCTGAATTGATGACCAGGATATAGTCGTTTTTGAATGCTCCGGCAAGTCGAATGGAACCAATCGTCCCAAGCGGTTCGTCTTCCTTAATATAGGATATCTGGATATCTTTTGATGCCCCGTCGCCGAGGTACTCTGTGATTTTGTGAGCTAAGTAACGCACTGAGACCTGAATGTTTTCTACTCCAAAACTCACCAAGCGATCGATATTATGCTCTATTATGGGTTTGTTCCCGAGGGGCAACATAGGTTTTGGGGTATCGAGAGTTAGGGGCCGCAAACGCTCTCCCTTACCACCAGCCATGACCACCACATCGATAGGCAGGATGGTCTTGGTCTCGTCAATATTTACAATTTCGCTAATACAGCCTTGTTCATCTAAGACGGGAATGAGTTTGATCATGCTCTTCCGAAAAGCAACAAAATCTTCCGCTCTGGGCGCGCCCAATTTAACAAAGGAAAAATTCCGATTGTAGGCGAGTTCAACAGGTTGTTCGAGTTGAATTCCCTTGAGCAGGGCTCTGCGCACATCTCCATCGGTGAGAGTGCCTTTCAACCGACCCTCTCGGTCAACCAAGAACAGCGTCATGACCTTAGAGAGTCCGTTTAATTTCTCTATGGCCTCTTTGATGCTAATATCTTGGTTTACTACGTGTTCCCTATACTTCATTTCATTTTTTTAAGGATGTGGACAATTTTGGAGGCCGCTTGACCATCTCCATAGATCCTTATGGGTGCAGGTTGATTAGCGAGCCGAATGCGATCAACCGCTTCGAGGATCTTATCGGCACTAAAGGGGACGGTAAGTATATTTGGGGTTTCAATCCTGCCTTTCTGACGATCGCCCAAATTAACAACCCACTTGGGGAACATGGCTGCCTCAACAAATCCGCTAGAGGTATTTCCCATCATAAAGGAACACCATTTCATAGCCGACAAATAGCCAATGGTACCTAAATTTTCATACAAAAACACACCATCGCGTTCCTTTTTCAACTGATGCCAGTGTTCTCTGATCACATGGCCAAAGGTGTCAGCATTGGGCATGGTTATGAGCAATTGATGCGAATCAAGTTGCAGCAAGGCTTTTTGCACCTCTTTGATGTAGACTTCATTTGACCGGTAATCAACTGTTTCAGGATGAACAGTAATGAGTATCGTGGGAGCAGATAATGGAATCCCAAATTTATGTTCGAAATCATCGATGGAGAGCAATTGCAACTGAAGTAGATTATCTAAACTCAATGCTCCAACATTATGAACTCCTTGATCGGTATTTTTTAATTGTGTGATTCTCTTGGCGTATACATCCGTTGATGCAAAATGCAGAGTGGCCGCTGCGGTAATGGAATCGCGAAAGACATTATCGATGGCTCCCAAAGTGATCTCGCCACCCGAAATATGAGCCACTTTAATGGAGAACGGTATAGCTGAAAAAACAGCCGCAAACATCTCATATCGATCGCCAAGGGCAATGAGCCAATCGAATGATTCGGTTTCCCAAATTTTAGTAAACGACTCCATGGTGTAGGCCATGTTGCGACTGATATCGCCGGGACTGTCGGAGGGTTGATTGAACTCTATTAAATGACTGACTGTAAAACCGTCGTTGATGATTTCTTGAACCGTCGTGCCAAATTTCTCTGAGCTATGCGTCCCAAATGCCACAATAGAGAGTTTAAAAAAGGGATCGGCATGCAGCTTGGCAATCAAAGGGCGGTAAATGCTATAATCGGCCCTCGAGCTGGTTAAGAGTGCAACACGCATGTTTACGAGAAATCAGACCAAGTTAATTTATAATCCATCGGCAGGTCAGCATGGATCTGTTTGCCCACCACGAGTTCAATTTGCATGGGCGAAATCCCATCACCTGGGCGCTTCATGATCAAATCTTCCCATGTAATTTTTTCACCTGTTTTCATATCCCGTCGGAGGTGAATACTTCTTCTAGCCACCACTTTGTTGGGTGTTTCCGAGGGGCTAGCCACTTTTTGTGCACTACCTAGAGCCTGCTCAATATTTCGAATGGATTGAACCATGTTCATCAGCTCTTCGGGCGATAACGAAGCTTTGTGATCTGGGCCTGACAAGTTCTTGTCTAAGGTAAAATGTTTTTCAATAATCTCTGCTCCCATTGCGACCGCGGCAACGGGGACTTCAATACCAAGGGTGTGATCACTATAACCCACCTTTAGTCCGAATGCCGATTTGAGGGTGAGCATTGCTCGGAGGTTAACGTCCTCAAAAGGCGTGGGATATTGTGTATTGCAGTGTAATATCGAAATCTGATCTTTGTCAAGACCAGCCGCCATCAAGACGTTGATAGCCGCCTCAATTTCACCCAAACTGGCCATACCGGTAGAGAGGATCACCGGTTTTCTGAAACCTGCTATTTTTCGCAAATAGGGTAAATTGGTTACTTCCCCAGATGGTATTTTATACAATTCCATTCCTATTTGATGCAGGGCGTCGATGCTTACCTCATCAAACGGCGTGGAGATAAATGGAATTCCCACTTCTTGTTCCGCGTATCTTTTCAATTCGGCGAAAGCGCTCAGCGGAAGATGTATTTTTTTGGCCATTTCGAGCTGGCTTTCCTGCTCGCCTGTGAGATCCATTTGATATTTAGCTTTGGGCGCGTTGAGCGTCATAACCAACTCGGGAACAGCAGTTTGGAATTTTACAATGTCTGCACCCGATTGTTTTGCCACATCAATTAACTGCTTGGCCATTTGCATGTCGCCGTTGTGGTTGACACCTGCTTCAGCAATGATTAATACCCTCATTTTCGTTTGCTTTGTTGTATTTGATCCTCAACCTTATCCCAGCCTTCAAACCTCAGTGCTCGATCATCGATCCAAACATCTCCTATGGGTTTTCCCATGATGAGCTGGTGATATTTAAAACCATTTTTTTGGAGCCAATCGGTCGTCATTTCGAACTCCATCCACGTACGGGCGGTGTAAAAAATAATGGTATGGCCCTGTTCGTAGTATTTGTTTACCGATTCAACCGCCCCTGGCAGTGGTTTTGCTAAGGCCCGACTGTACGTTTTTTCCTCCGTGCAGATGGTGCCATCAATGTCTATTATGAGTTGCATTTTCTGTAAAATTCAGTGAAGGTGCGTATCATCATCATGTCATTTTCCCAATCCTCTCGGTATGGCAAATCAGTGCCCATAAAATCAAGAAGCAATAATTCGGGAATATTTGCCCCAGCTCCGACCGACGTAACCACTCCTCCTCCAAAACGGGGGTTGATCTCGGTTAGATAATAGGTTCCTGACGAAACTTCTTGGATAAATTGAAGGGTAATTGGCCCCTTCAACGTAAGCTTTACCAAGATATCTTTGGCCAGATGAATGAGTTCTGTGTCTTTGATCGTGATCGACTTAACAGCCTCACCTCCGAGCGTTTCGAGTCGTTTTCTAGGGACAATCACTACGGGCTCAAGGGTACGCATTGATACATAGGCATCCACACTATATTCAACACCTTCTATAAACCGCTGCACCAAATAGGCCTCAGGATCCTTATCCGCAAAGAAGTCTTTTTCCTCTTTTTCGGATGAGAGTTTTTGAATCCCAATAGAGGCCGATCCGTAGTCGGGTTTAGCGATACGCGGATATGGCGAGTTAATTTCAGGCACCTTGATTCCGTGCTGCAAGTACCATGCGGATGCTTGCCTCTTCGAAAAAAGCACCTTGCTCTGACTCCAATCACAAACGGGAACAAAACTATTCAAGGTTGTGCGCGCTTTGAGCTCTCCGACCGTAAGGGTAGCTTGATCCACAAAAGGGATTATCATATCAATTTGATACTCTTCTATTACCTCTTGTAAATGTTCAAAAACAGTATCATCCTTCCATTTTTTGCCGATAATGACGTCACCCACAAAAGAAATCGGAATGTCACGGGTGAGTTCATAGCTAAAAATAGAAACCTCAAGACCAAATTTCAGACCGGCTTCTTTAAAGATTTTCGCCATGGAAACTCGCTTGGCCCCACCTAAGAACAATATGTTTAGCTTTTTCATCACTTTGGCACGCTGCTGGGTATGTTTACAATGGTATGGGCCAAATTCCGGCTAACCGTGAGGCCATCGTTAGTGGCCGAGGCAAACATGGGTAAATCGGTCATCAGTCGCCAAACAGGTCTAGTCATAACCCCTTTGGAATTGGAGTATGAGAGGAACTGATTCGCCTCATTGGAACTTTCGAACCGAATGGCGTTGAGCCAATAGTTTGATTTCCCATTAGGTAGTTCGGTATAGAAATACAACCCAAGTTGTGAAAAAAATGCTTTATAGCGCTCAGCCAGCGACCGTTTTGCATCGACAAAACCGACCAATTGCTCGAGCTGAGCACATGCCAGAGCGGCATTTAAATTGGGCATTCGATAATTATAGCCCAATTGATCGTGAAAAAATTCCCAAGGATGAGCAACTTTAGCCTGTGTTGTTAAGTGTTTAGCTTTTTTGGCGAGTTCCTCGTCACGGGTAAGTACAGCGCCTCCGCCACCACAGGTTATGGTTTTGTTTCCGTTGAAGCTCAGCGTGCCTATGGCACCAAAACTTCCCAATGGTTTGCCTTTGTATGTGCTACCCAATGCTTCTGCGGCATCTTCAATGAGTGTAATTCCCCATTCGTTGCAGACATCAACCAACTCCTCTATCCGGGCGGGTAAACCAAAAGCGTGCATCACAACAGCCGCCTTGATTGTACGACCGGTGTTTTTGTTAATCAAAGTATTGCCATTTCTCAGAGCATGGGCTTTCAACCAATTCTCCAAGGCAACGGGAGAGAGCCCTAAGGTATCTTCGTCAATATCTAAAAACACTGGGTTTGCTCCCGTATAGGCTATGGCATTGGCCGTTGCCACGAATGTAAATGCAGTGGTTATTACCTCGTCAGATGTACCAACGCCCGTTAGCAGCAGTGCCGTATGTAAGGCTGCGGTTCCGTTTACCGTGGCAATGGCAAACCCGGTTTGACAGATTTGAGCGGTATCGCGTTCAAATCGATTCACATATTCGCCCACCGATGAAACAAAGGTGCTTTCAATGGCATCAAGAACATAGGCTTTCTCATTTCCAGAAAATCGGGGTTCGTGCAACGGAATGAACTCCTGCGTTGGGTATTGACTTCTTATAAAGTCAACTATGTCGGCGAAATTTGATGGGGTCATAAATTATAAATATCAGCCTTGTAACTGGCCAGATTCTCGGGACTTGCGAACCAATCGATGGTTTGCTTTAAGCCTGCTTCGAGCGAAATAGAGGGTTGCCAACCCGTGAATTCCTTCAGTTTTGTATTTGATCCAAACAAGCGAAAAACCTCACTAGCTGAGGGGCGATAGCGCTGTTCTTCGTGTTCTAATACCGCCTGAGGATTGATCAATTGAATGAGTTGTTTTGCCAGATCTCCAATACTAATTTCTGAGCAGGTAGCTATATTCACCTCATGACCAATAAGTTTTTCACAAGCCGCTATCTCTATGAAGCCCTGAGTGGTATCGTCAACAAATACGAGATCACGGGTTGGAGTAATGTCGCCTATTTTTATGGTTTGATGCCCGCTTA
>DASUEB010000015.1:0-9036 GCA_036275295.1 Luteibaculaceae bacterium
TATACGAAGGGTATAACGCTTGTTGAGGGTGTGAATGAGCACGTAGTCGCCCATAGCCTGTAGGTAGGTGATGTCGTTTAGGTGAATCCGAGTAATTACGCCTTTTTCTTTCACGTAGATATCGCCGGTAGCGTGCAACTCAACCTGCCTGCTGTTGGCGTCAAACAGCTCCTTGGCCCTACTAATTGCTCGGTAGAATCGGTCCAATACCAACGGCTTTAACAGATAATCAACCACGTTGTATTCAAAAGCTTCAAAGGCATAATCGCGTTTGGCCGACATAACAATGACCAGCGGGGAATTTTCCATCCGCAGAAATTCCAAACCATTCATCTGCGGCATCTCGATATCCAAAAAGACCAAATGAATTGTTCCCGTACGGATGAGATTCATCGCCTCAATGGGGTTTTCCAACTCGGCAGCGATTTTCAGAAAAGGGAATTTCCCTACCAACTCAGCTACCACTTTGCGCTCCAGGCGATTATCGTCGACGATCAAGCAATTCATGACATAAGAGTAGTGCATAAATTTGAGAATCAGTACAAAATACCGACCAGCAGACGGACCAGCTCGATCTAAAGTTGAATTCTTCAGGCACATTGGTAAATCCATACAGACTCGGGAACGAAGAACAAATTTTGGTATCTGTTGGCTTGCCGGAGCTTTACCATCCTTTACCATCTCCATGACCCACCAGCCGGACTTGTTTCCGTGTTGCTTCATCTATCGCTATCAAACGATCATCGAAAATTCGGGTTGCACATCACAACTAGGACTAACTTACCGTTTGGACTATAAACTAGGCTCTCCATGATCAGCAACACACTCAGGAAACACCTCACCCTTTTTTTCGCGCTTTGTTCATTCTCTTCGCTGTTCGCTCAGCAAAGCTACAACATGGGATCGTCAATCGGATCGACCGACAGCACGGGTTTTTTGTTTGACGATGGAGGGCCAATGGGCAATTACAGCAGCGGGCAATTGGGCAATACGTTTACCATCGACGTAGGCCCCGGCAAAACGGTAAGACTGCAATTCTTGGAGTTTGATACGCGTGGTGACCTGCTAAACCTGAATTTGCTCTGTTTGTTCGACTATATCGAGTTGTATGACACCACCCCCGGTTTACTCAACGGAACGCGCTATTGCGGAAATAGCATCCCGCCCGTCTACACAAGTACAACGGGCAAAATAATTGTGCGGTTCACCAGCGATCTGTTGGGAAATGGGGCTGGATTCAAAGCTTTTTGGTCGACTGCCAATTTACAAACACCCCCTACCGATGTGTACTGCGAAGCCGGTGGTCCCTCGTGCTCCACTCCCAACAACATAACCTTAGAGCAAGTTAGCCTGGGCACCACATCCTTTCAATCTACCGGCTGCCAGGAAGTAAACGGTAGGGCGTACAGCGACTTTACCGACTCTATATTCCCTGTGACCTCCTTGATACCCACTCCCTTTCAGGCGCAGAGTGCCGGCGGGCTGTTGGGTATTCATCAAACTGATATTTACATCGATTGGGATAATGACGGAACGTTTGATCCCGTTTTAGAATACATTCCTGCCGTTACCCTGCTCAACAACGCTACGGCGTTGATCATCCCTCCATCGGGTCTGAGCAATGGTCTGAAACGCATGCGTATACGGGTTTACGATCCGCTCTCCGAGTTAAATCTGCTGGGCCCTTGTGGGACAAGTGTGATAGGCGAGGTGGAGGACTACTCCATCTTTTATCAAGACCTGCTCAATCCTCCTCCCACCTGCGTCGATAGCACCTTTCCGCAAGATGGAGCTCTGGGCGTGTGTTTGAATACCACCTTGCGTTGGCCGCGGATCAATCAAGCCACCGCTTATCGAATCAACCTATGGACCAACACCGATACGATATTGTTTGATTTTGTGACGGCCGACACCTCGCTCGATGCCAGTAGTTACTTGGTGCCAAACACCCAATACTTCTGGACCATCACACCCACCAACAACAATGGTGATGCGCAATTTTGCGATACTTTGTCGTTCACTACGGTTTTGAACCTCGACCCCAGTGTTATCCTTAATCCCGGAGGTCAACCCCTGATTGCCTGTGTGAATGATCCCATCGACGTGGTAACAAACGTAGTGGGTGGTACGGGTACCCTTCTGCAAAACCTAACAGGCACGGCAACACAATTCCTCAACAACCTCGCTCCGGGGCTTGTTAGCCTGACAGGTACTCTTGCTGGAGTTTTTGATTTGGTGCTCAACATTGTTGACGATTACGGCTGCAGCTCTACTGACTCCACCACGCTCACCATTATTGATGAGGTAAAGGCCGGCCAGCTCTCCATAGTTGGACTGAACGCCCGTTGTATTGGACCACCTGTTCAACTTAAAATTCTGCAATATCAGGGCGCCATTGCCATTCAAGACTCAGTGCCGGGAACAGGTTGGGTAACCATACCTTCATCTAAAATCAACGATAGTATTTTTGAAATTTCAGGCGAATTTCCGGGCCAGTTTAACCTTAGGGTAAGGGCAACCGGCAGTTCGTGTATCGATACCAGCGGCAATAGGGCGCGTTTAAATTTGTTTCAAGCGCCACCACGCCCCACCATCACCTTGGTTGGCAACGACACCCTTTGTCCGGGCGATTCGGCCTTGCTGATTACCGATTACAATCACTCGGTATATTGGAATACCAACCCAACGGTTCTCAACGACACGCTGGTAGTAAAAACGTCTGGGTTTTACAAGGCTACCTACTTGGGTGGAAATTGTCCCACGGAAACAAAACCTGTGCGCATATACCGATCGCCGAACCCAACCGAGATCATCCAATTGGCCGGTTCGGCAACCGCTTGCAGCAATGAGGCCCCTACCCTATTTGCCAACCTGCAACCGGGTGAAGTTATTCTTTGGTCTGATGGCCGTACCGATCGAGCCATTCAGCCCTTGGCGAACGGCATCTTTCGGGCCACCATTACCAATGCTGATGGTTGCCAAGCCATTACCAACTCCATCAACATTCAAATGCGACCTGTAGATGTAGCGCCAACCATAAGTTCTAACTACAGCGGCCTGCCGTGTCTGGGAGAACCGGTTCGACTGTCAACCAACTACGGCTCAGGAATCAAATGGAGCCATGGACCGATCAATCAAGAGGTAACCGTTTACAACCCAGGTAGCTATCGCGTTACCAGAACCAATGTTTTCGGTTGTAAATCAACTTCGGCACCCTTCTTACTTCAATTTCGTCCGGCGCCAACCAAACCGGTAATCCAAGTGGAAGGACCTCGAAATCGCTGTCTAGGCGACTCGGTTACCCTCACCTTGAATACTTCTTACCCTTTGCAGTGGAATTTTACCACCGACGGCAACAATCAGCAGGTAGTTTACAGTCAAGGCGGGTATTTCGCAACCTTTGTTGACAGCAATCAATGCCGTGTTTATTCTGATACCGCGCGCATTACGTTTTTCCAATTCCAACCCACCCCTGCGATCCAGATCATCGGCAATCCGTGCTTTGGGGATACCATTGCTTTGGTCTCAAGCTTAAAGGTGGGCAACCTATGGAACAATGGCATCTCTGCCAATGATACGTTATGGGTGGCCCAAAGTGGCGCCTATCACCTAACCAATATTCAAAACTTGGTGTGTAAGGCCTTTTCCGACACCGTGAACATCAGTTTCGTGACACCTCCGCCCAAACCGACCATTACACAGGTGCTCGATAGCCTTCGCTGCGATGTGGTTGCCGATCAGTATCAGTGGATCACTGAATTTGGCCCGCTTGCCAACAGCAATCGACAAAGTATCAAACCTGGATTTACATCCAACTATCAGGTAGTCGCCTTCACACAGAGTGGATGTTCATCGCCGTTATCAGACCGATATTACGTCGGATTTACATCGATTGACGAGCGGGCTGCCGAATGGGTTAAACTTTATCCAAATCCCTTCAGCAATCGCCTTAGCATTCAATCAGCGGCCGATGGAAGTGCGTTTTGGATAAGTAATACGTTGGGCCAACGAGTTGCTGAGGGTCAACTTCAACAAGGGATCAACGCCATCGACCTACAAATCGCGCCTGGCATCTACTTGGTTCAAGTAGAAACACCTGGGGGTACATTTAGCCAACGTGTTGTAAAACAATAGACTAAGACATCCAAAGACCGCGCCATCTCACCCACATGGGCAACATGGCGCGGTCCTTTGTTTTGGTGCACCAGATATGGTGTTTTAGATCCTCTTCCCACCCATCAGCTCGTCACCAATAGGAACCTACAAGTGGGTAACACTTTGGAAATGTGAGTAAAAAATAATATATTGCGTGTAGGTGCGTTTAAATCCCCAAACAAATATCCCATGCGCAATGTAATCACCGCGGTGACCCTGATGGGCACCCTTCTCGCAGTGGGTCAAATCAGACCCGATCAAAAAATGCGACTGTTAAAATCAGACCCCTCAGGTCTATTGTTTAACCAAAAAGGCTCGGGCAATCCGCAAACCATCCTCCTGTCCACGCAATTTGACGGAGCGAGCTCAGCGGGATTTCAACAACAAGAGCAAATAACCTACACCTATAACAAACAGGGGCAGGTGCAACAGACAGACAAATTAATCGGCGGATTAAATCAGATCGAGCGTCACACGTTTCATTACACCAACGGCGGACAGAGTACGATTGACTCGATGTTTTTTGTCCAAGGTGGCTTGCTCTCATGGCGCGGATCTCAGATAACAGAGCGCAAAAAAGATGGGCAGGGTATGCTGACTGAACTCATCATGACCCATCGGTACAGCTCGGCCGACGGCATCCAACAGGTGAAAATGCGCGTGAAGCGCAGCTTGGAGAAAAACGGAGAAGAAATATCATTTTTCTATCAAGAAAACAACGACGATGAAAGCCTGACAGCCAAACTGACCCTCTCAGACCGCAACAAGGAATCGGTTGGGTTTCGCACCCTCGTGTACACGGCTCTTGAGAACGGAGAGGTGCTCTTTGAGGAAAAGCTGGAGGATGCTCGATTTGTAGAATTTAACCACGAATCGCTTGAAGAATTGAATTTCTTGATTGCGTCTGCAAAATATACCTCTGGCAATCTCACCTATCAAATTAACGGCAGCCAACAAGGTGCCGAATTTGTAGAACTATACAGCCAAAACAACACACCAGCGTTTGAATATCGCTATCAATACGACAGTCAGCGCCATCTTAGCGCCTGTGCTTATGCCTTTGAGTGGGATGTAAACCAACGTCAATTTAAGGAGCAAAGCATGTGTAAATCAGAATGGACAGGTGGCCCTTCTCAAAAACAAGGCAAGGTGATCCACGAGATAAAAGGACCCGGCAAGTCGAGTGTGGTTACTAAAACCATCGCAGCCACCTATTAACCGCAGGTAAGAGGCAGGAAGGTGCATTGTGCCTACCTGCCCCTTTTCCAGTAACGTATATTCAGCGATTGAAACACTAACCTATCTTTTCACTGACCATTTTAGATAACCAGGTTTCACTAGTCAACCTAAAAAAACATATGCCGACTAAATTCTCATAACGAGCTAGAGTAATTTGGACAAAACAATATATTTGTACAAATCTCGTGTATGAAAACCATTTATTTTTCGCTGGTTGTGCTTTTTTTAAGCCTATCTACAACTGCGCAACATTTAAATAAAGCCCCGATTAAATTGACTGGAGGCAAGCCCATAAAAGCACAGTTAAAAAGCAATCCTTCCTTTCACCCGACACGCGCTTTTCATGAGAGACTCGTTACTCCTCCTTCTTCGTTTGATCCAAACCGTTTTGACTCCGTTTACTATCAGTATGATGAAGAATTTAGAGAGAAAAATATAACCTACGTTGCCTCCGACGGCACTTATCGTTTAGAGCAGTTCAAAGCTTACGACAGCAAAGGCCTATTGAGCTATGACAGCCTTGTTGAACACAACTATACCCTCAACGACACCAACACAACCTATCAGGTGGTGGAAAAAATTGCCCTGTACAGTTCATCAGGGCAAACTCTGGAAATTCGGGAACGTTTCTCTTACGCCACCCCAAGTTTCTACGAATTCAAAACATTGTGGAGATGTACTTATGATGAGGACAGTCTGCGAATCGACTACTTTGATTTACTGTCCAATGGGGAGGAAGTTCAAAACAGCACGTTGAAGTTCTGGAACAGTAACGCACCCGACCTTGGGTATGCAAACTACAGTATTACCGATCTACCCCAAACTGAGTTTTCCTACTGGGAGCAGGGAAGCAATCTCAGTTATTTCAAATTCGACATCCTAGATCCAAGTAACATAGATGTTATCTGGAAAACAGGCATCGCCGAGGGCAATGACTACAGGATTGAAGTAACAGGATCCGAAATAGCCCCAAGAACCTATGAAAATAGATATCAAGACATAGTTAACAATATACCTTCGTACTACACAAAACGAATTTTCTCAGAAGATGGTGAGGAAGTGTTTTTCGAGGAGTTGAATGAATACAATGTAAATACCGGTAATTTCGATTATCGATACAGTTTTCAGAATACCGTTGAAATGGCTGACAACCGCCCAGTAAAAAGATCTGAAATACAGGAATCAGAGGAAGTGGGCAACCCAGTGAGACGAATTGAAGACAACTTCTATTACGATCGATGGGTATCGACGTCGATAAAAGAAAAGCTTCAAGCCGTAAAAGTAGTAGTCTTTCCCAACCCAACTTCTGGAATTATTCAAATTAGAGGCCTAAGCGGAACCTCGAACCTGAAATGGTACAACACCCAAGGCATGCTCATCCGCGAGCAGACCGTCACACCCAACCAGCCGGTTGACATATCTGAATTTGCCACGGGTGTATACACGCTTCGTTTAACTAACGCCAATCAATCGCAGGTTTTAAGAATCTTCAGGAACTAATTATATTGACCGACCAATGAGGCCTTCAATTTTCGCTCACATCTTCAATTCGAGCGAATGATTGGGGAAGGGAGCGCCAACCACCGATGTTGGTTGAGACTCCCTTCTCGCCTTTTGGCCACAAAAGCTGTTTAGATATGTGCGGCAAATGTCAGGCACACAGTTTTTCCACCAGCTCAAATTCTGAGGCAAAACATAAGACACAGGCCGAAAACCCAGTGTTTGTCACTTGTGAATAGATCAAATTAAACAGCCGCCTCAATGGCCTGGATCAAGTCGGCCAACAGATCGTCTTTATCCTCTAAACCAATCGACAATCGCACCAAACCATCACTTATTCCCACCGCCGCGCGCTCCTCGGGTTTTAATTTGGAGTGAGTGGTTGATGCCGGGTGGGTAGCAATGCTCTTGGCATCGCCCAAATTAGGCGTTAGTGAAAAAATTTCTAAGGCATTTAAAAACTTGCGTCCCGCGGCCAATCCACCCGCCAGCTCAAAAGTGACAATACCGCCACCCCATCGCATTTGTTTAATGGCGGTTTGGTGGTGCGGATGTGAGGGCAAAAAAGGATAGCGAACCCACGAGATAGCCTTGTAGTCGCCTAACTTTTCGGCAATGTACAAGGCATTGGCCGACATGCGCTCAACGCGCAGCGATAGGGTCTCAATCGATTTTGAAATAATCCAGGCATTAAAGGGACTCATCGCGGGTCCGCTGTGCCTTGCAAAAGCCTCAATTTGCTTGATGTGCGCGGTAGAACCCAATATGAGGCCACCCAAGGTTCGTCCCTGGCCGTCCATATATTTGGTCGTAGAATGAATCGACAGGTGTGCGCCCCACTTGAGAGGTTTCTGAATGATAGGCGTGGCAAAGCAATTATCAACCACCAAGATTACACCCCGAGATTCACAAATCTCGGCCAATCGCTCCAAGTCGATAATTTCAAGCGCGGGGTTGCTAGGCGTTTCGATGTACAACAAACGAGTGTGGGTGGTTATGGCCTTCTCGTAACCTTCATAATCAAGGGCATCGACATACGTATAATCAACCCCCCACTTCGGGAAAACCTCAGTGAGTAATCGATGGGTGGATCCAAATACCGAGCGAGAACTCACCACGTGATCGCCTTGTTTAAGAAAGGTGGCAAAAGTGGTGAAAACTGCGGCCATGCCGCTGGCCGTTGCCCAGCCATCTTCTGCGCCCTCTAAAAGGGCCACCTTTTGAATCAGCTCATCAACACTGGGATTGGAATACCTGGAATAAATATTACCCTCTTGTTCATCGGCAAAAACAGCAGCCATCTCCTCGGCCGAGTCAAAAATAAAACTACTGGTCAGGTAAAGGGCGTTGCTGTGTTCTTTGCTCTGCGTGCGAGCCATGTGGGCCCTGATGGCCAAGGTCTCATCCTGATAGTTTTTATTCATGATCGATGGGGGTTACGGTATAGCGCACCTCGATATCGGGGTGCAAACTGAGGCCAACAGAGCAGTATTTCTCGACACCAAGGGCTACCGCTTTTTCAACTTGTTCTAAGGGATCCTGTTTACCAATAAAGAACTGCAGATGAATGGAGGTAAAGGGAGCTGGATTCCCCTCGGCGCGCTCGCCGGTCACCTCCACTTGATAGTGACTGAGTTCAATCCGCATCTTTTTGAGGATCAGAATAATATCAATCGATGAACACGATATCAATGCGGAGAGCAACATTTCCATGGGTCGCATTCCAAGTCCTTCGCCACCCACCTTGGCGTTGGCATCGGCGGTAACACTTTGCCCGTCGGCGTTGCGGCAAGTAAAAGCAACCGCGTGATTGGCTCGTTCTAGCGTAATTTTCATCAGTGTGGAAGTTTAGAGGACAAACCATTATATAATGCTGCACCCAGCAGGGCACCCAATAAAATGAGGCCGCCAACCAGCGGTTTTAATCCAAAAAGAATAAAAATGGGCGCGGTACAGGCTCCACAAATACCCCAGCCGAGACCAAAACTGAGACCACCAAGGATGTTGGCCTTGGTTTGTTTGGGTTTATCGGGGATCGATATCGCGTTGCCATAGATTGACTTGATTTGAAAACGACGGATAATCCATAAACTCAGCGCACCCACTGCAATGGCTGAACCGATGGTGCCAAACATGTGAAAG
>DASUEB010000016.1:0-2043 GCA_036275295.1 Luteibaculaceae bacterium
GGCCGAATAGTAATTCGTTGTTGGTGGATCAGAAATGATTCAGGTTCAATCCGCAACCCATTGACACGCGCGGCGACTAAAAGGTTTAGCCTATGGTAAAAAACAAAGTTAGGAGCAAAGGTGGTACAGCGGTCTAAACCGAGATCGCGGTATCTTATGGGTGCATACGGTTTCTCCTCCGATGCTTCGCACCTCTTGTCGAAATAGAGGTCTGTTTAAGCCCGTTAAACAATAGATTCGTTTCAATTCCATTATTTATCCCTTGGCATATGGCTCCCAACGATTTTCATTATTTAGTCACCACACACCCTTCGTTGCTGGAGTTTATGCAAGCCGACAAGGGTTCGGGGATCATATGTTTTAACCAAGGTGACGATGACAGGGTATGGATCAGTCCCAGCGCGAGGCGTATCCTGTCGATACCCTACGATGCCTATCCCGACAAGGCGGGCTTGAGCGAGCGGGTACACCACCGCGATGCAGAGGCCTGGGAGCAAGTGATGGATGTGAACCAAGTGAATATATTCGATCAGCAAGGAGCCGTTATTCACATCAAACAGGTAGCAGGAAAGTATCGTGCGTTCTCGATCAAAAGAAAAGTACTGCGCGACAATCATCAAGAACCCTATTGCCTGCTCATTGTGATTCACGATTTGGCAGAGGTTATCATTGAGCCGGAGCCAACGCGCGAGCACTCACATCAAGACATTGGATTTTGGGAGATGAATGAAAACTATCAGGTGGTACGTTGTACCCCTGAATGGCTGGATATGGTGGGTATATCTTTTGATCGGGAAGGTGTTTTTTGCTGGAGAAATGTAATGTCGTCGCCCTCAGATGTGATGGCGTGGGAGCAAATGCTGCACGGTATCAGACATTCAGGCGGACAGGGGAATCTGACCTTCCCCATCAAGAATCCGGAAGGATTAGTACACTGGGTTGAAATTCATGTATCGAGCGTCGATACGAGCAAACCATTCAAAGGATTCGAAGGCACGGTGCGACTGGTTGGGGCACCCCCTAAATCATCTGCCGATGATTCGCTGTCGGATAGAATGATTCTGGCTACGTCGCTAGCTCAGGTGGGTATTTGGGAGATTAACTTCGAAACCAAGGTGCACCACTGGGATGCCACGATGTTTCAGCTTTTTGATGCCGACGAATCGAAAGTGAAACCGGGTTATGTTTTCTGGAATAGCTGTCTCCATCCCGATGATCGAGAGCGAATTGAATGGGAATTTAATATGGCCAAGATAACCGATCAGCCTATCGAGGTCGATTTTAGGATAAACAGTCCAAAGGGTAGGTTGAAGTTTTTGCGTGCCAAGGCTAAGATTTTTAAGGGTGAAAATGGCAAGTTGGTCAAAATGGTGGGTACTTGCTGGGATGTGAGCAATGCTAAAATTTATGAAACTCACCTGATTAAGAAATATCGTTTGATAAGTGGGTTTATCGAGGAAGCTCCGATGGCCATTGCCATGTTCGACGCCGATCTATGCATTGTTTCGGCATCTGATATGTGGCGTAAGTTATTCGGTATGCCCAATTGGCAATTGCCCGGACAAAAACTCAGCCAGCTCGACGAAACCTTGTCTGAGTTGCTCGCTACCGCCTTTGAAGCATCAACAAAAGGGATTGAGTCTCATGGCGATAGGACCTTGTATACCGATAAGTTTGGGAATCAAAAATGGCTGAAATGGCGATGTAAGCCCTGGTACGTAGAGCAATCGACACCTGGTGGTCACAGTGTTTTTATCGAAGATGTTAGCGATCAGGTCCTGTTAAAGCGCGATTTGCACATTTCAAATCAGGCATTTCGAAACAATTTTGACAATGCAGCTATGGGTATGGCTTTGGTTGGGCCCGAGGGACAGTGGATTCAAGTAAATCAGCGCCTCTGTAATATTGTAGGTTACACCCAAGATGAGCTGCGACATTTGACTTTTCAGGATATTACCCACCCAGAGGATTTGGCCTCTGATTTGGCCTTGTTGAAGAAATTGGTTCAGGGAAAAATTCAGAATTATCAGCTATACAAACGCT
>DASUEB010000017.1:0-2424 GCA_036275295.1 Luteibaculaceae bacterium
GTTCAGAAAGAGCAAGTCATCGCTGAGATCGACAGCGACAAAGCCACACTGGAATTGGCAGCCGAAGAGGCGGGTGTTATTACGTTGAAAAGAGCCGAAGGCGATACCGTTGCGGTTGGTGAGGTTATTGCCACACTAGATACCTCTGCTGCGGCACCAGCTGGAGCTAAACCCCAAGCCAGCGCGGCGGCAGCGCCCAATCCTATGCCTGCTGCTGCCAAGGAAGCGGCCCCTGCCGCTCCCACAGCCGTCGCTGTTGCAACCGATTCGTATGCTAAGGGCGTGCCTTCGCCCGCCGCTAAAAAAATGATGGACGAAGCAGCCATTCCTGCGTCTAAAATCAACGGAACCGGCAAAGACGGCCGCATCACCAAACAAGATGTCGTGGCTGCTATGTCGGCAGGTTTTGATACCTCCGCAGCCGATGGTTGGGGCGGTGTTCGCACCACTCGCGCAGAGAAAATGAGCATGCTCCGCAAGAAAGTGGCCGAGCGTTTGGTTTCCGTGAAAAACGAAACCGCCATGTTAACTACCTTCAACGAGGTAGATATGCAGCCCATCATGGATTTGCGCAACAAATACAAAGACATTTTTAAAGAGAAACACGGGGTCAACCTGGGATTCATGTCGTTTTTCACCAAGGCGGTTACAGAGGCCCTCAAGCTTTATCCCGCCGTCAATGCGCGTATCGAAGGTCAGGAAATGGTTTTCCACGACTACGCCGACATAGGCATTGCAGTGAGCTCACCTAAAGGACTGATGGTACCGGTGGTTCGCAATGCCGAGGTGATGTCGCTGGCCGAAATTGAAGCCGAAATCAAGCGCCTTGCGGTAAAAGCGCGCGACGGAAAAATCACCGTCGATGAAATGAGCGGCGGTACCTTTACCATTACCAATGGCGGAGTGTTTGGTTCCATGCTTTCTACGCCCATTATCAATCCACCACAGAGCGCCATTCTGGGTATGCACAACGTGGTGGAGCGCCCGGTAGTAAAGGATGGTCAGATAGTTATACGCCCTATCATGTATGTGGCTCTAAGTTATGATCACCGCATTATCGATGGTCGCGAGTCCGTCGGATTCTTGGTTAAGGTCAAAGAAATGCTCGAAAACCCATCGAAAATGCTCTTCGGAAGCAGAAATCCCGAGGAGATTTTATTGGGATTGTAAACACTCAATCTAGCCGCCTTCGATCTCCCCCGATCGAAGTTTATAACCGACAGGGAAAAGATATACCTGCGCCAGGCCGAAAGATTAGATAAACCAAAAAGCATCAAAAGGCTGTTCGCTCCGAAGCGGATGGCCTTTTTTTTGTGCGTTTTGAGTTTATGTGGTCACCGATGCCAAACATCGCCTTCGTCTTTCCGGAATACTGTCTTTGCCTTACTGCCAAAAACGTATTTGGACCACTTTCAAAATTTATTTAATCCGAATATGGGTTTTTTGTAAAAAAATGTATTTTGGCGCTACAAACAAACCCTAATTTATGAAAACAGTAAAAAAAATTATTGCCGCCTCTTTTTTGGCGGTGGCCTTCGCGGGCAACGTGCAAGCACAAGCGGTAGAAGAAGGAACTATTCTGATCGATGCAACTTACGGCTTTCCTAATTTCACCAGCAAGTTGCTGCGCGAAGCTTATGCCGGAACCGTTGATGATGTTACCGTTAAATCGCTCGGGCCTTTGGCCGTGAAATTTGAGTATTTGGTTAGCGACAAAATTGGTATCGGACTTGAAGCAGGTTATGCCAATACTACCATTGAATACAGTCAAATAGACGCTTTTAATCCCGCTAATACCTACTCGTATAAGGTATCAATGCCTCGTTTCCGCGTGATGCCTAAATTTAATTTCCACTTTGCCGACAACGATTCATTTGATGCTTATGTATCGGTGGGCGCTGGATATGCGAGCTCGAATATCACGGTTGAAACCAATCAACCAAACTATCAGGATCTAACGACGTTAAACCTATTCCCTGTTGCCGCTCGTTTGGCGGTGGGAGGCCGTTATTTCTTCTCCGATGCCATTGGAGCTAATCTTGAATTGGGTCTGGGCTCAGGGGCGTTGGTAGCTGCAGGCCTTTCGATCCGTATTCAATAATTGCAAAGTGGCTTCCAGCAAACTGCTGTCGCAAGTTTAATTTTCTAACACCCAATTGGGACCGTTTGGTCCTGATTGGGTTTTTTATTTGTGGATAATTCCAATCGGTTTAGCGCGATCCGAGGTTGTGGGTACGGGGGAGAAAAAACATGGATTATAAGGCTAAAATCTCCTGAAATCGGAAGGTGCTGGGTGGGTGGCCGTTATATTGTTTTAGCACTTGCGTTCCCAACCGGTGTGCAACGGCATGTTTGAATAGGGGGCCGTCGAACACAAAACTGTGGTATTCGCCATTCTCGCCGCAGGGGTCCACATTGGCGGGC
>DASUEB010000018.1:0-3518 GCA_036275295.1 Luteibaculaceae bacterium
CATACAACTCGATATAGTCGAACAAACAGAGCAAATTCAGGTTTAGCAGGTCACCACGCGTATCAAACTCCAAGAATTGCAGTCTTACCGTTTTGCCGGGGCCTACGTCGATGGTAAACGTATTGCCTAATTGCCCGCTGCTGTAATTGCCCATTGGCCCTCCATCGTCAAACAAAAAACCCGTGCTGTCGGTCGATCCGATTGACGATCCCATGTTGTAGCTTTGCTGAGCGAACAGCGAAGCGAATGAACAAAGCGCGAAGAGAAGGGTGAGGTGTTTCCTGAGTGTGTTGCTGATCATGGAGAGCCTAGTTTACAGTGCAAACGGAAATTAGCCCGAGTTGTGATGTAATTCTCGAATTTTCGATGATCGTTTGATAGCGATAGATGAAGCAACACGGAAACAAGTCCGGCTGGTGGGTCATGGGGATGGTAAAGGATGGTAAAGCTCCGGCAACCCAACAAATACCAAAATTTGTTCTTCGTTCCCGAGTCTGCATGGATTTACCAATGTGCCTAAAGAATTCAACTTTAGATCGAGCTGGTCCGTCTGCTGGTCGGTATTTTGTGCTGATTCTCAAATTTATGCACTACTCTTAAGTCATGAATTGCCTAATCGTCGACGATAATCGCTTGGAGCGCAAAGTGGTAGCTGAGTTGGTAGGGAAATTCCCTTTTCTGAAAATCGCTGCCGAGTTGGAAAACCCCATTGAGGCGATGAATCTCATCCGTACGGGAACAATTCATTTGGTCTTTTTGGACATCGAGATGCCGCAGATGAATGGTTTGGAATTTCTGCGGATGGAAAATTCCCCGCTGGTCATTGTCATGTCGGCCAAACGCGATTATGCCTTTGAAGCTTTTGAATACAACGTGGTTGATTATCTGTTAAAGCCGTTGGTATTAGACCGATTCTACCGAGCAATTAGTAGGGCCAAGGAGCTGTTTGACGCCAACAGCAGGCAGGTTGAGCTGCACGCTACCGGCGATATCTACGTGAAAGAAAAAGGCGTAATTACTCGGATTCACCTAAACGACATCACCTACCTACAGGCTATGGGCGACTACGTGCTCATTCACACCCTCAACAAGCGTTATACCCTTCGTATACCCTTGAAATCGGTAGTCGATCGTTTACCGCCTGCACGATTTGTTCGAGTTCACCGCTCTTACATCGTAGCGATCGACAAAGTGGAGACCATTGAGGAGGGAACCATCAGCATTGACAGGAATTTGATCCCCATCAGTGAGATGTATCGCAATGCCTTTTTGGAACGGCTGAACCTTCTCTAATACAGCGGAGCAACTCAGGTCTGATGGTTTTTCTTATCCAACGGCCATCAACGTTTTAACTGATTTTACCTAGGTATTCCATTTCAACTCTATTCCAGCGGCAGTGGCCTTGTCACTGCACGCATTCGTCTCATTTTGCCTTTTTGCGGTGAAGAAATAGCGAAATTGCAGGTATAAACTGTGGCCGAATAGTAATTCGTTGTTGGTGGATCAGAAATGATTCAGGTTCAATCCGCAACCCATTGACACGCGCGGCGACTAAAAGGTTTAGCCTATGGTAAAAAACAAAGTTAGGAGCAAAGGTGGTACCGCGGTCTAAACCGAGATCGCGGTATCTTATGGATGCATACGGTTTCTCCTCCGATGCTTCGCACCTCTCATCGAAATAGAGGTCTGATTAAGCCCGTTAAACAATAGATTCGTTTCAATTCCATTATTTATCCCTTAGCATATGGCTCCCAACGATTTTCATTATTTAGTAAAAACACACCCATCGTTGCTGGAGTTTATGCAAGCCGACAAGGGTTCGGGGATCATATGTTTTAACCAAGGTGACGATGACAGGGTATGGATCAGTCCTAGCGCGAGGCGTATCCTGTCGATACCCTACGATACCTATCCCGACAAGGCGGGCTTGAGCGAGCGGGTACACCACCGCGATGCGGAGGCCTGGGAGCAAGTGATGGATGTGAACCAAGTGAATATATTCGATCAGCAAGGAGCCGTTATTCACATCAAGCAGGTAGCAGGAAAGTATCGTGCCTTCTCGATCAAAAGAAAAGTACTGCGCGACAATCATCAAGAACCCTATTGCCTGCTCATTGTCATTCACGACTTAGCCGAGGTAATTGTTGAGCCCGAGGCCCTGCATGAGCACTCGCACCAAGACGTTGGTTTTTGGGAAATGAATGTAAATTATCAGGTGGTGCGATGTACCCCCGAATGGCTGGATATGGTGGGTGTATCGTTTGATCGCGACGGTGTCCTTTGTTGGCGGAATTTAATGTCTTCCCCAACCGATGTGGCAGCTTGGGAACAAATGCTTTATGTGGCAAGACATTCTGGAGGGCAGGGCAGTCTTACTTTTCCCATTAGAAACATGCAGGGCGTAGTGAAATGGATCGAAATTCACGTTTCAAGTGTCGATACAAGCAAACCATTCAAAGGATTCGAAGGCACGGTGCGACTGGTTGGGGCGCCTCCAACATCATCTGCCGATGATTCGCTGTCGGATCGAATGATTTTGGCGACTTCGCTGGCTCAGGTGGGTATTTGGGAGATTAACTTCGAAACCAAGGTGCACCACTGGGATGCCACGATGTTTCAGCTTTTCGATGCGGAGGAGTCCAAGGTAAAACCGGGTTTTGCCTTTTGGAACAGCTGTCTGCATTCCGACGATAGGGATCGAATTGATTGGGAATTTAACATGGCGAAGATCACAGATCAGCCTATTGAAGTCGACTTCAGGATAAATAGTCCTAAAGGTAGGTTGAAGTTTTTGCGCGCCAAGGCTAAGATTTTTAAGGGTGAAAATGGTAAGTTGGTGAAAATGGTAGGTACTTGCTGGGATGTGAGCAACGCCAAAATTTACGAAACTCACCTCATAAAAAAGTACCGTTTAATAAGCGGCTTTATCGAAGAAGCTCCGATGGCCATAGCTATGTTCGACGCTGATTTGTGCATCGTTTCGGCATCTGATATGTGGCGTCAATTATTTGAAATGCCGAATTGGCACTTGCCGGGACAAAAACTGAGTCAATTGGATGAATCCTTGTTCGATTTGCTCCATGGGGCCTTTGATGCTTCGTCTAGAGGGATTGAGTCCCACAGCGAAAGAAGTTTATACACTGATAAGTTTGGAAATCAAAAATGGCTCAAATGGCGATGTAAGCCCTGGTACGTAGAGCAATCAACACCAGGAGGCCACAGTGTGGTTATTGAAGATATAAGCGATCAGGTGCTGATGGAGCGCGATTTGCACATTTCTAATCAGGCATTTCGGAACAATTTTGATAACGCAGCTGTTGGCATGGCTTTGGTTGGGCCAGAGGGGCAGTGGTTTCAGGTTAATCAGCGCTTGTGTGATATTGTAGGTTACACCCAAGATGAGCTGCGACATTTGACTTTTCAGGATATTACCCACCCAGAGGATTTGGCCTCTGATTTGGCCTTGTTGAAGAAATTGGTTCAGGGAAAAATTCAGAATTATCAGCTATACAAACGCT
>DASUEB010000019.1:0-34053 GCA_036275295.1 Luteibaculaceae bacterium
TTGGACCTCTTTAATTATGAGTTCCATGTTCATTGGCGGAGTTCAGTTGCTCTCCATAGGGATTATAGGTGAGTACATCGGCCGTATCAACAAAAACGTTCAGCACCGACCTCTTTACATCGTTTCTGATTCGAATATGATAAAGGATCCTGTAGAGATGGATATGCAGCCCAAGTAAGTTTTCTAATCAGTCGTTTACAGCGCGGTTCTGGTTTCAAATACCCATTCTTAACCAAAGGGTTTAATTGGTTCGGCTGGGGGTGTGGTTGCTCTGTTGAGTGTCTAGGGCTCGGATTGAGGACTTTTCATTTTGTTGTCATGCGAGAGCCCATCGCCTTTGGTGTAAAAATTCGCGGCATTTTTAAGTTAGCATCCATGCCACTGGCCACATCCATGGGCTGTATCAATCACTTACCCGTTGTATTTGGTACCCCAGCGGCGGTCCGTGTTCTGTTTTAACTCTTGCTCCCTCGCGCTGTTGCCAAACGCAATTAAGGAGGTTCCTTGAATACCCTCGGGTAAGAATTCTTGGGCTACAAAATTATGCGGGTAATCGTGACTGTAGAGATAACCTTGCCCATAATTGAGGTTTTTCATCAATTTGGTAGGAGCATTGCGAAGAGCCAGTGGAACGGGTAGGTCGCCCGTTTCTCTGACTAACGCTAAGGCTCGGTCAATGGCAAGGTAGCTGCTGTTGCTTTTGGCCGAAGCAGCCAGGTAAATGGTACATTGAGACAAGGGAATCCGTGCCTCGGGCATGCCCAACGAATGAACGGCTTGAAAAGTAGATTGGGCTAATAAAAGGGCGTTTGGATTGGCATTGCCAATATCTTCTGATGCCAGAATTAACAATCGACGGGCAATGAATAAAGGATCTTCTCCACCTGCAATCATGCGTGCGAGCCAATACACCGCAGCATGGGGGTCGCTGCCCCGAACCGATTTTATAAATGCTGAGATAATATCATAGTGCTGCTCCCCGGTTTTGTCGTAACGCGGCATATTCGATTGAATGGATTCAGCCACAGCATCATTAGTGATTCGCACCGATTCTTGATCAGATTGACTACTTACGAACATCTCTAGCGCATTGAGAAGTTTTCTGGCGTCACCGCCTGAAAACCGCAGCAGGGCGTCGGTTTCAATCAGCTCGATGTTGAGGGTAGCAAGCAGGGGATCGGTTGTAATGGCTCGCTTAAGCAAAAGTATCAGGTCTTCATGCGTATGCTCCTCGAGGGTATATACTTGGCAGCGGGAGAGCAATGCGGGGATCACCTCGAAGGAGGGGTTCTCGGTAGTGGCGCCGATGAGGGTAATCCATCCCCTCTCAACAGCACCCAAAAGGCTATCCTGTTGTGATTTACTAAACCGATGAATTTCGTCGATGAAAAGCAATGGCGAACCATTTCTGAGTAAATCAGGTGTTTTGGCGCGGTCAATAATTTCTCGCACATCTTTAACGCCAGCATGTATTGCGCTTAGTGAGAAAAACGGGCGTTTGATCTCAGCCGCTAAAAGCGATGCCAATGTTGTTTTACCTACTCCCGGTGGGCCCCATAAAATGATGGATGGAATGATTTGATTGGAAATAAATTTCCTAAAAATACCGTCTTTACCGGCCAGGTGAGCTTGACCCACGTACTCGTCGAGTTTGGTTGGGCGCATGCGTTCGGCCAGAGGGGCGTTAATCATGGCTCTCGGGTTTTTGATGTTTCCAGCGGCGATGGCTCCACAACCAAGCATCCGGTTGCCCCAAAATACGCTGTTCCAATAATTGGGCGTATCGCTGCGTGATTTCGTTCCGCTGGGTTTGTTTGGGTTGATCGCTGATCAGCTGGAAGCTAAATTCATACTTACCCCTCGATATCCGGCGGATATCGGTGAAGAAAACAGGCATGTCCAATCTGCGCGCATACACCTCAGCTCCAGTGAGGAAGCCAGTCTCTCTTCCCAGAAACCGCGTCCAAAAAGCACTTTTTGGCGATGAAGGCGATTGATCCGCTATAAACAGCCACGCCGCGGGTTTGGTAGTAATTTGGGCCATTACCCGTTGAACCTCTCGGTTATCAATCATGACGCCGCCACTTCGTGTTCTCGACTTGAGCAACAGGTACTCTGCGATGGGGCTTTGTTTTTTATAAATACCCATAATTTGATGTCGAAAGGAAGCTTGTGAAGATAAATGTGCGAGTAACTCCCAATTACCCTGATGACCCGCCAACAAGATGACGTTTTTACCCATTTGGTAGTACGGTAATAGTACCTCGGGATTTTTAAGATAGATCATTTGATCAAAAGGTCTACGCAGGGGATTAAGCGCTATGAAATTTTCAGCGATAAAAATATCGGTGAAGTTGCGGTAGAATTTTTTGATCAAGTCGTCCAATTCCTCCTCGCTTTTTAGGGGGTAAACGCCTCTTAGATTGGTGTATATAACGTCGTATCGGTATCTAATGAAGTTAAAAAACAGGACTGAAAGTACACCGCTAACCGCGTACCAGAGCCAGCGGGGGAGCAGCGACAAGGGTAAGGCAATAAGGTGGTAGACCAACGATCCTGCAACATTCATGGTCACCAAAGTTATTTGATTAAGTGAAACGAGTCACTCATTACCGTTTTTCCATTGACTTGAATCGCCACGGTGTGCACTCCAGGGTAATAGGTTCGAGTGGTGATGGGTTTGATGCTGATTTTCCGCGTGAAATTTTTCTCTTCAAAGGGCTGGGCATGCCATACCAAGCCTTTGAACACCTTAGGTGCAGTTTTACCGCTCGCCTTAACAAAGTC
Organism: Luteibaculaceae bacterium; assembly: GCA_036275295.1. Taxonomy (GTDB): domain Bacteria; phylum Bacteroidota; class Bacteroidia; order Flavobacteriales_D; family Luteibaculaceae; genus DASUEB01. The sequence goes on from DASUEB010000019.1 coordinate 2,788, forward strand.
TACTTTTAGATCAATGGCGAGTTTCTGCGCGCGATTGCTTTCGTTTTTTAGCTGAAACTCAAGGGTAAGTTCACCCGGAAATAAGAGTTTCGTGGGTTGGCACCTGAGCATTCCCGTGACCGAATCGGTCGACTCAAATCCGAGTATCTTCAGGGCTTGGGTATTTCCCTCTTTAACCTTGACCCGCAGCGCGTGTTTCACGATCCATTGGGTGCCCGGATCTTTTTCGCGACTCCATTTCTCTAAAATGCCCATCGCATACTCTGAATTGTCCTTCAGGATATCATTCAGGTGATTGGCAACCGACCGGCGAACGTAAAGCGAAGGATCGTTGCGCAGTTGTTCCAAAATGGGCAGCGTGCGCTGAGGTTGGGCGATAAATTGGTGTAATTTTTTGCCCCAAGGAAGACGCGTCCGCGAACCTTCGCTGGCTAAACGGCGCAGGTGTTCGTTTGGACTCTTGGACCATTGGATCATCTGGTTTAGCGCAGCCTCTGGATGAACCATTAAGTAGGGCCTAATGGCAAACTCCGAAGTGAAACGTATGGTGATGGCCTCCATTAAACGCATCGAAGTTTCAAAGTGATCTAGGCCGTATTTCTCTACCACATACGACAAGGGTTCGAGTTTCGCCCCCTCTTTCCACGAAATTTCGGTGGGTTCGGGCCAGAGTTTGAAAACTTGAAATGCAGCTGCGGCCAAATGGTCGTAATTTCGGTCAAAGGCATCGTACAGGGCTTCGCCAAGCAGGGCAATGCGCTGTCGCATTTCCAAGGGATGGAAAGCGGATGCTTGAATATTCAACGATTCGGGATACGAGGGTTCCATTTGAGCTGTTTGCAACATTTGGAGCCATTCTCGGGCCATCGCTTCGTTGAATTGGTTTTTCATATCAGGTCTTTATACCGTAAATTGTGCGCCTCAAAAGTAAACATGCCAAGGGTAAAAAATGCGTTGCTTCGCCACAAGATCATTGAGGAGCGTTTAAAAAATACATTCCGTCCATATCCATCTTTGGAAGAGTTGCGGCAATGTTGCGAGGAGAAGCTGTATGGATCGGTAGGTTCAAATATCTGTATATCGACCATTGAAAAGGACTTGAGGGATATGCGTATGGAGTATGACGCACCGATAAAATTTCACCGTCTTCACCACGGTTATTATTTGGAGGATCCCAACTACAGCAGCGATCTCATGCCCTTAACCGATGATGAAACAGAGGCTATCCGATTTGCGGCCCTCACCCTTCAGCAGTATAAAAATATTTCGGTTTTTAGTCAGTTTCAGCATGCTATTGGCAAGATTGTGGAGCGGATCACCATCAGTGAACGAATGGAGGACGCTGATATACAGAAGCTGGTGCAGTTTGAAACTCAGCCTAATATTCCCGGTTCCGACTGGCTTACGCCGCTTTTCAGGTGCATCAAAAATAGAATACCCCTATCGGTTGTGTATCACAGTTACGCGTCAGATCAAGTAAAAAAATACCAGCTACATCCCTATGTGCTGAAGGAATACAAATACCGTTGGTATCTGGTGGCTTACGATTTGCAGAAATCGGCGGTGCGTACTTTTGAGCTGGGGCGAATTCAGCATATTGAACCTCAGGAGGGGAGCTTTGCTTGGCATCCGGAATTTGACGCTGGCTTATTCTTCAAACACGCTTTTGGCGTAACGGTTACGAAAGGCGAGCCTCATCATGTTAGACTTCGATTTGACAAAAGCGAGTGGAGGTACTTAAAAGATACGCCACTTCACCACACCCAACAAAGATTATTGGAGGATGATACGCATGTAGAGATCGGATTACATGTTTACCTCACGGTAGAGCTGGAAATGGCCATATTAAGCTATGGAAATAAAGTACAGGTGATGGAACCGGCCACTTTGGCCACTCGAATTGCCGCTGATCGAGCGTCGGGAGGAGGGAAATTTTAGTCGGATATTAGCTGCGGATGAATGGCAATACCGCTTCTTTTATTCGGATATGCTATCTCAGCAAATGTGCTTGACCGGATGGTTTTTCACATGGGTATACGGTTAAAGCTTTTTAACACGGTTGGGAGGTTGGCCGATGCTGGAATGACGGGATTTTATTATATTTGCGCGAATTTAAGAAAGCCCATCAGCCCATGTCTTTAAATTCAACCAAGTTCATTGCCGAAGGATTAACCTACGATGACGTACTGTTGGTACCTGCCTATTCAGAGGTACTTCCCCGAGAGGTTAACATACAAAGCCATTTTTCAAGGAACATCAAATTAAACGCGCCCATCGTTTCTGCAGCGATGGATACCGTAACTGAGAGCGCTATGGCCATTGCCATTGCTCAATTGGGCGGTATTGGTGTTATTCACAAAAATATGTCGATTGAGGCGCAAGCCGCTGAGGTGAGAAAGGTAAAGCGCTCGGAAAGTGGTATGATTCAGGATCCTGTAACCCTTTTTGATGACGCCTTTGTAGGTGATGCCTTGCAATTGATGAGTGAGAATAAGATTGGAGGAATTCCGGTGATTAGCCGCGAAGGAATTCTGGTGGGCATTGTCACCAATCGGGATTTGCGTTTTGAAAAAGACCGCAAGCGACCTGTGTCTGAAATCATGACTGCCAAGAACCTCATCACAGCAGATGTGTCACAGGCAGATTTGGCCAATGCAGAAATCATTTTACAAAGCCATAAAATTGAGAAATTACCGGTGATTGATGCCAACCGTAAATTGGTTGGATTGATCACATACAAGGACATCATAAAGATCAAGAGGCACCCGAACTCCAACAAAGACTCTCTGGGTCGATTGAGAGTTGCTGCCGCCGTTGGTGTTACGCACGACACATTGGACCGAATGGGAGCCTTGGTGAAGGCAGGAGTAGATGCCGTTATCATCGACACGGCTCACGGTCATTCTCGCGGGGTTATCGAAACCCTAAAAAAGGCCAAGCAGGCCTATCCTAAATTGGAAATCATTGTCGGAAACATTGCCACCGGCGAGGCCGCAAAAGCACTGGTTGAAGCTGGTGCCGATGGGGTAAAGGTGGGGATTGGTCCGGGTTCGATTTGTACCACGCGCGTCATTGCAGGGGTAGGTGTTCCGCAGCTCACGGCGGTAATGATGGTTGCCGAAGCCATTGAAGGCAGCGGTGTTCCCATTATTGCAGATGGGGGTATTCGCTACACGGGCGATGTGGTGAAAGCGCTTGCCGCTGGAGCGCATTCTATCATGGTGGGGTCGATGTTAGCAGGTGTTGAGGAATCGCCGGGAGAAACTGTTATTTACGAAGGACGAAAATTCAAAACCTACCGAGGCATGGGATCGCTAGAAGCCATGCAACACGGGTCAAAAGATCGTTACTTTCAGGATGCTGAGGACGACATTAAAAAGTTAGTCCCCGAGGGCATTACGGGTAGGGTACCCTATAAAGGTCATCTCGCTGAAGTTGTGCATCAGGTTATTGGAGGATTAAAAGCAGGTATGGGATACACAGGTTCGGCAAATATTGAAAACTTGCAGAAGGCTAAGTTCATTAAAATTACAGCCGCTGGGGTGAAAGAATCTCATCCTCACGATGTGGTTATTACCAGTGAAGCGCCAAATTATTCCTACAAATAAAACAAACATGAAATTCAGCAGTGTATCGGTTCTTTTAGTAAGCCTCTCTCTATCTGCGGCAGGTTATGCTCAAACCTTGATGACGGTAGATCAGCGACCAGTAAGCAAATCAGAGTTCGAAGCGATCTACAAGAAAAACAACCGCGAGGCCAGTACTTCTAAAGAGGCTCTGGACGATTACATGGATCTGTTCGTTAAATTCAAATTGAAGGTGGCTGAAGCCGAGCGATTAGGCCTCGATACCACGCAAAGTTTCAAAAACGAGTTAGAAGGATATCGCAAGCAATTGGCGAAGCCATACCTAAACGATAATCAGCTCACCGATGCCCTTATCAATGAGGCTTATGCCCGAATGAAAGAGGAAGTGCGCGCCAGCCACATCCTAATAAAAGTTGGCAACAGCGACAGTCCTGCCGATACGCTCAAAGCGTATAAAAAGGCTTTGGAGGTGAAAAAAAGAATAGAAGCGGGTGAGTCTTTTTCGGCGGTAGCTGAGGAATTGTCTGACGATCCATCGGCCAAACAGAACGGCGGCGATTTGGGATATTTTACTGGACTTACCATGGTTTATCCTTTTGAATCGGCTGCTTTCAATACGGCCATTGGTAAAGTGAGTGATCCGGTTAGAACCAGCTTTGGGTACCACATCATCAGAGTAAGCGATAAACGCCCTGCACGAGGTGAGGTAAAAGTAGCTCATATTCTCATTAACGCAGGCTCCAACGATCCTGCTGAAAAGCAAAAAGCCGACCAAGAAAAGGTCAACGAAATTTACAAACTCCTGCAGGACGGTAACGATTTTGCAGAACTGGCAAAGAAGTACAGCGACGACAAACAATCATCGGCGAACGGTGGCGAATTACCCGCCTTTGGAACCGGAAAGATGGTAGAGACCTTTGAAAATCAAAGTTTCGAACTGAAAAATACCGGCGACTACACCCAGCCTTTCAGGACGGTTTACGGTTGGCATATTGTGAAGCTTTTGGAGCGCAAACCCGTGCCCACTTTCGATGAGCTCAAGCCCACATTGATGAAGCGGATTGCACGCGACGATCGCTCTCGAATGACCCGTCAGAGTTTCATCGGTAAACTGAAAAAAGAATACCGATTTACCGCTTTTCAGGCCAACCTTAAGCCCTACTACAAAGCCATCGATACCGCATATTTCAGCGGTAATTGGCAAAAACCTTCCGAAAAGACCTTTAACAAGGTTTTGATGGAGTTCGATGGAAAAAAGTACACGCAGGCTGATTTTAATGAATACCTAGACTCATGGAAAGGTAAATTGGCTAAAAGCGAGCTGACTTATTTCATTCCCATGATGTTCGACCGCTGGGTTGAGACATCGCTCATGGATTACGAGGAATCTCGACTAGAAGAAAAGTATCCAGAGTTTAAGGCGCTTTATCGCGAATACCGCGATGGAATCCTGTTGTTTGACCTTACCAATCAAATGGTATGGAACAAGGCGATTGAGGATACTGTGGGTCTTAAAACGTTCTTCGAGCAACGCCAAACGGATTACATGTGGAAACGCAGGGCCGATGCCGACGTATTCCGCGCAAAGGATGAAAAAACCGCCAAAAAAGCGGTAAAACTGGCCAAAAAAGGACTCTCCATTGAAGATATCAAAAAAGAAATCAATGCCGATTCTCAGTTAAACCTGGTTTGTGAAGAAGTAGTAGCTGAGGTGGGTACAAACGCATTGATAGATGCTTTCGATTGGAACAAAGGGGTGAGTGCAGTCAAATCGCTCGATGGTCAGTATGTATTCGTTAGGTACAACTACATTATGGAGCCTCAACCCAAGAAATTGGAGGAGGCCCGGGGTTTAGCCACAGCAGCGTACCAAACCTATCTGGAAGAAAACTGGCTCAAGGAGTTAAAATCGAGGTATAAGGTCGAGATTAACAAAGACGTCTTATATTCGGTGCGATGATTGCCAAATGGGGCACACCCTTACTTTTACTAGTGCTGGGATCTTGCCAATTTTTTAAAGGCGGTGAGGCCAGCGAGCGCCCCTTAGCTCGCGTAGGCGACAGGTACTTGTATGCCGGCGACCTGATGGAGGTCATTCCACCCGGGACGACCAGCGCAGATAGCATTGAGATTGCCCGTAATTTCATAGACAACTGGATACGCGAAACCGTAGTTTTACAACAGGCCGAAGACAACTTGACCACTGAACAGCAGGATGTGGACCTGCAGGTGGAGCGATACCGAAATAGTCTGCTTATTCATAATTACGAGCGCAATCTGATCGATCAGAAGCTAGATACTGTGGTGGGCGAGGAGGAGATGAAATCCTTTTACGAAAAAAATCAATCTAATTTCCGCTTGCTGGAGCATAGGTTGCGCTGCATGTTTATCAAAGCCGACAGAGGTAAGTTTAACTTTTCGGAGGTTCAAAGGCTGATGCGTTCTGAGAGACCCGATGATCTGGAGCAACTCAAAAACCTTTGCACCACCGGAGCAATTGATTATTCGTTTGATGAATCTTCTTGGCTGAGTGCATCCGATTTAGTTGTCAGAGTGCCTGTTCCCATAGGTAGGCGCTCCGAAGTCTTTCAAAGAGGTAAACTATCGCTCATTCAAGAAGATAGCATTGAATACTACTTGTACGTGGCGGATGCCTTTGGCCCCGGAGAATTACCGCCGCTCGAATTGGTTAAAGACGATATCCAACAACGTGTAGTAAGTAGGCGCCGCGTTGAATTAATTGACAAGATGCGCACTGACTTGCTAAATGATGCGTTAAATAACAAAAACGCCGAAACTTTCTCTGAATGAAATCCTTTGTTTTAAGCGCCATTGCCTCTATGCTGGTGGTATTTTCCATCGCACAACCCAACCCACAGGTAATTGATGGCATTGTGGCCGTTATTGGCAATGAAATCATCCTTGAATCTGACATTAGATCCCAAATAAGCAGTTTGAAGGAGCAGTATCGCATTTCGAATCCTGATAAATGCGAAATTTTGGAAAATCTGTTGATGGATAAGTTAATGCTACATCAAGCCAGACTGGATAGCGTAGAGGTGAAAGAGGCGCAGATTCAGTCGGAGTTAGACCGTCGTTTTCGCTATTTCATCAGTCAGTTGGGTTCAGAGCAAAAGATGGAGGAATTTTACGGGAAATCGATTGTTGAGTTAAAAGACGAATTTCACGATCAATTGCGCGATCAGATGATGGTTCAGCAAGTTCAGGCCACCATCACAGAAGACATTAATGTAACGCCTGCCGATGTGGAGCGGTTTTTTAAGGAAATTCCGGTGGATAGTTTGCCGTTGATTGGCTCACAAGTAGAGGTTTCTCAGATCGTTAGGTATCCAGAGGATAATGCCGCTGAGACTACCCGAATCATTGAGCGTCTGGAGAAATTTAAGAAAGAAGTCAAAGAAGGCAAAGACTTTGCGGTTTTAGCGAGTCTGTATTCCGAGGATCCTGGAAGTGCTATCAACGGTGGCGATTTGGGCATGCAAGAAAAAGGCACATTTGTACCCGAATTTGATGCCGTTGCCTTCAGTTTGAACGATGGCGAAGTGTCGAAGGTATTCAAGACCCAATTTGGTTACCACCTCATGCAAATGATTGAGCGACGGGGCGAGAAGTACAACGCGCGCCATATCCTGCTTAAACCTAAGGTGCGCACAGAGGATCTGCAATTAGCCAAACAGAAGCTCGACAGTATTCGCAATCTCATTGAGATCGATTCACTCAGTTTTGAAAAGGCTGCAGTGCGCTTCTCCATGGATGAGGATACTAAAAATAATGGCGGAATACTCGTTAATCAGCAATCGGGATCTCCGCGTTTTGATATGAGTGACTTAGATCCTCAAATTACCTTTACCATCAACAAACTGGAGGTCGGTGAGATCAGCGAGCCTGTGCTTTTGACCGACGCCAATGGTCGACAAGGGTATCGCATTATCCGAATCAATACCCGCACCCAACCCCATAGAGCGAACTTGCGCGAGGATTACTCCGTAATTCAGGAGGCAGCCAGCTCTGGATTGCGCCAACAAGCGCTGGAGCAATGGGTGAGTAAGAGAATTACCAGCACGTTTGTTCGACTGCAAGACGAGTGGGGCACTTGTCCCTTGAAATACAATTGGAAAAAATAATGAGTTTAGAACAGTTAAGCGATAAAGAGGCAGCGGCCCTATTCATTGAAAAAACAGCCCAGCTTCGCGCCGAAATTGGCAAGGTAATCATTGGTCAAGAGGCCGTAGTGGAGCAGGTGCTAATTACGATCTTTTCCAAAGGGCATTGCTTGCTGGTAGGGGTTCCCGGACTGGCCAAAACGCTTTTGGTAAATACCATTGCCCAAAGTTTAGGACTTTCATTTAATCGAATCCAATTTACCCCCGACTTGATGCCATCAGACATCACTGGATCGGAAATATTGGACGAATCGAGGCATTTTAAATTCAATCGCGGACCCTTATTTGCCAATGTAATTTTGGCTGATGAGATCAACCGAACTCCGCCTAAAACCCAATCGGCCCTGCTAGAGGCCATGCAGGAGCGCCACGTAACTGTAAGTGGCAAGAAATACGAATTGGGTCAGCCGTTTTTTGTATTGGCTACCCAAAACCCCATAGAGCAAGAAGGTACTTATCCTCTACCGGAGGCACAGCTAGATCGATTTATGTTTACCATTTGGGTAGACTATCCCAAGTACAGCGAGGAATTAGAGATCGTTAGAGCCACCACTGGCGGCGCAGCCCAACAAGCCCAGGCGGTTATGAGCGCAGAACAAATTCTGTTTTTCCAGCAATTGATTAGGAAAATCCCGGTGGCCGACAATGTATTGGAGTATGCCGTACAATTGGCGTCAAAAACCAGACCACAGGGTGAATTAGCTGATCCTCTGGCGACCAAGTATCTCACATGGGGCGCAGGACCTCGTGCGTCTCAATACTTGGTTTTAGGTGCCAAATGCCATGCACTCATGAAAGGCAAATACAGCCCCGATCGTGAAGATGTGCAAGCGGTTGCCAGTGCTGTGCTGCGACACAGAATAGTAGCAAACTACAGGGCAGAAGCCGATGGTTACAACGTAGAGCGGATCATAAAATCGCTTTATTAAGCCTCCGTTACTAGACAGCCTCAGAGCTTTACAAAGTGCAGTAACCTCTTCTCTGTATGTTGATTTAAGAATTCGTGTTATATCTGGTTATTGCTGGAATGGAGCGCGGAAAACTTTTGGGCCCAAAAGCCATTTTTAATTTTGATTCACATGCAAAAAAAAGCCCTCTCGAACGAAAGGGCTTTTTTTATAGTAATCAGATAAATCAATAATAATTCATTCGGCGCACTTTGGTTACGTATTTCGCTAGGCGAATTACTTGTTTGGTGTAACCAAATTCGTTGTCATACCAAACGTATAATACAGCTCCTTTTTTATCGGGTGAAATGATAGTGGCAGGGCTGTCGAATACCGAACAGCAGCTGTTGCCAATGATATCCGACGAAACCAATTCAGAATCAATGGAGAAATTGATTTGGTTTACCAGGTCGCCGGTTAACGCGGCTTGACGCAGTGATTCATTGATTTCCTCTACGCTTGTCTCTTTGTTCAATTGCAAGCTTAGAATGGCTAGCGAACCGTTTGGAGTAGGTACCCGCACGGCATTGGCTGTTAGTTTGTCCTTTAGTTCGGGAATACATTTGGTAACGGCTTTGCCAGCACCCGTCTCGGTGATAACCATGTTGATCGCTGCTGATCGCCCTCTCCTTGAGCTCTTGTGCATATTGTCGAGGAGGTTTTGGTCGTTGGTGTAAGCATGCACGGTTTCAATGTGTCCTTTTTCAATCCCGTAGATATCATTTACCACTTTGAGTACCGGTACAATGGCGTTGGTGGTGCAAGACGCCGCAGAGTAGATCGTCTCGTTTTCCAAATCCAGATCCTTGTGATTCACCCCGTAAACGATGTTAGGTATCTCTTTACCCGGTGCGGTAAGGATAACCTTACTCACTCCTTTGGCTTGGAGGTGTCGACTTAAAGCGGTGCGGTCTTTGAATACTCCGGTGTTGTCGATCAAAAGGGCATCTTGAATTCCGTAGCTGGTGTAATCAACCGATTCAGGTGTCGATGCGTCGATCATGTGAACAATTTGTCCGTTGATGATCAAGGCTTTTGATTCATAATCTTCGATAATGGTTCCAGCAAATGGACCGTGAACCGAATCCAGACGAAGCAATGATGCGCGCTTGCGGATATCGGTTTCTGAATTTCCGCGGGTTACGATCGCGCGGAGACGGAGCTGTTGACCTTTTCCGGCCTGTTTGATGAGCTCTCTGGCAGCCAAACGACCGATCCTCCCAAATCCAAACAAAACCACGTCGCGGGGATTCATTTGATTATTCGGGTTGATGAGGTACGACTGAAGCTTATTGTTAAGGAACTCTGCTTTGGTGGCAAAGTTTGCCTTCTCGCTCAACCACTCAGCCGAAAGTCGTCCGATATCTATCTTTGAAGGAGCAAGGTCCATGTCTAACAACAAACGAGCCAGCTCAGCTGAAGTAAATACATCAATCTCCTTTTTCACCACTTCTTTGGCGTAGTTGTGCAGTTTAAGCACCTCAGGAACCGTTACATCCACCATCGGATTTCGGAAGAGAACTACTTCGATGTTTTTTCCATACATCAGGTGACCTACGGAGGCTGCCAAATCAACGGCGGCGCGCTCTTGGCTTACATACTCTTCGAGTGCTGAGTCGAAACCGGCTTTTGTTGCTGTACTCATTATATCGCGATCATTAAATTTTTGTGGTGCAAAGGTAAAGGTTGATGGTGGCATTAGCAAACTTCGTGGTGCCTATTAAGTACACCCCTGATCGGCATTCGACTTGGCGTTGAATATCGGTATCCCCGAAAAGCAGCGAGACCCACAGGGGTCTCGCTCTTCTTAATTTTGTCTACCATTTGAGTGTTTTGTTCTCGGACCATTACCCGTCTGGATTCCCACTCCCACTCCGTTTTGCGAAAAGGGAATAGGTTAGTTACTTTTCCCATCGACTGACCAATCTAGAGGGCCTTTTTACTAATTTATCTCAGATTGGCTGTGAAAGTTTGTGCAATGGTTTACTGACCTAGTCCGTAGTACGCTTTGATACCGTTGGGATAGTATCCTTCAATTAAAATTCCTCCTTGGCTTTGACTGAGTTTGTTGGCCAGTTCTGAGGGCGTTGTTACCTTGCTTTTATCGACCTTGGTAATGATAAATCCGGGTTTAATACCCGCCTCCTTTAATTTTCCACCGGTCACCTTGTTTACCTTGACTCCGTGGTCCAGATTCAAACGGTTCAATTCCTCAGGGCTTGCCTGCGCAAATTCAGCACTGTTTAAGCCAATGATTTCCTTAGTTTCCTCGCTTTTCGATTTCAATTTAGTGGTTCCTTCCATGTTTTGAAGCACTACGGGAATACTCAGCATGGCGCCATTGCGAACCACCGTGATGCCCACTTTATCGCCAGGTCGATATTTGCCCACTTGCTCCATAAGTTCGGTGGTATTGCCAACCGGAACATCACCCACTTTGAGAATAACGTCCTCCGATTTAATACCGGCCTTTTCAGCGGCTCCTCCCGGGTTTACATCAGATACAAAGACCCCTTTGTAACTGTTGAGTTTTTGCTCAGACACAATGTTTTTATCGAGGTCGCGGATGCTCACCCCTATAAAGGCGCGCTGCACCTTGCCGTATTCAAACAGATCGTTCACCACTTTTTTCACGAGGTTCACGGGAATGGCGAAGCTGTAACCAGCATAGGTGCCAGTGGTGGAGGCAATAGCCGTGTTGATTCCCAACAATTCACCATTAGAACCAACCAAGGCACCACCGCTGTTGCCCGGGTTCACTGCGGCATCGGTTTGAATAAAACTTTCTATGGGCATTACATTGCCACTGGCCTTGTCGTCGAGAAGATGAATGTTTCTGGCTTTAGCAGAGACAATACCGGCGGTAACTGTTGAAGTTAAATTGAAGGGATTGCCAACAGCCAATACCCACTGACCCACTTTCACATCGTCTGAATTGCCGTAGGCGAGAAAAGGTAGGTTTTTGGCATCAATTTTAAGCACAGCCAGATCGCTTGCCGGATCTGTTCCAATAACCTCGGCATCGTAAACTTCGTTGTTGTTTAATTTTACTTGAACCTTGGTGGCATTTTGAACCACGTGATTGTTGGTTACGATATAACCATCCTCGCTCAAGATTACCCCTGAGCCGGAAGATTGTGAAGGTATTTGGTGAGGTACCCCACCGAAGAAATAGGTCCAGGGATCTGCATAACCTTCGCGCATGGTTTCCGTTTTGACGTGAACCACCGCATTAATCGATTTTTCTGCTGCAGTGGTAAAGTCGCTCACTACCTCTGAAGAGCCAGCAGGAAGGTTAACAAAGCGCAAGGGCGCTCGATCGCCGGGAAGCGGGTTTGTGTGTTGGTTGAAATATGCCAGAGCTCCAAAGGCCACGATACCCCCTAAGGCACCCATGGCTAGCATGCCTATTTGTTTCTTCATGGTTACTTCTTTTTTGCGTGTGTTTGTTTTTTGGGTTTCCATGCGAAAATAACGCCAAACCCCAGTGTTTATGCCAGTTTGGCAGTTAATTAATGTTAAGCCAACTCATCCTTGAATCCGTATATTTGTACAGACTATGCAAACCATACCATTCAGTAAATACCAAGGTACCGGTAATGATTTCATCATCATCGACAACACCTCCGCCCAATACCAACTAAGTCAGAACCAAATTCGTTTTTTTTGCGATCGCAAGTTTGGTGTGGGTTCCGATGGACTGATGTTGATTTCTCCTCCGATTGAGGAGGGCACTCATTTTCACCTGTGGTTTTACAACCCCGATGGCTCACAAAGCTTCTGTGGCAACGGATCACGTTGCGGGGTCGCCTTTGCGCAAAAACTCCATTTAGTGGAAGAGGTTGCGCGATTTACCGCTCACGACGGATTTCACCACGCCACTATACAGACCAACGGACAGGTTGCGCTTCAAATGAGTGATGTGGGTCCCGCCATTCACTACGCTGAAGGGTTGTTTCTGCAAACGGGATCGCCACACTTGGTTATACAGGTGCAGGAGATTGATCGTTTCGATGTGTTTAATACCGGTCGGAACCTGCGTTACGACGCGCGTTTCTCGCCCGGTGGAACCAATGTCAATTTCTACGAAGTATTGGAGCCGGGAAAAATAAAGGTGAGGACATATGAAAGGGGTGTAGAAAACGAAACGCTGAGCTGTGGAACAGGAGTTACGGCGGCAGCCATCGCTGCGCACCAAGAATACAACTGGGAAACCTCTGCGGTTGAGGTTACCACGCCCGGCGGCCAACTGCAGGTGTCCTTTCAAAGTGCGCAGGCCACAGGTCATTATAAAGAGGTTATACTCAAGGGACCTGCAGAGCCTGTTTTTACCGGTACGATAGTCGTATGATCGAAGGAAATCCCATAGTGTTGAGGGCTGTTGAGCCGGGTGATGTAGATTTTCTTTATCACCTGGAGAACGATAGAGACCTTTGGGCGGTGAGCAATACACGCAATCCATACTCCAAGCGCACTTTGGAACAATACGCCGCAGAGCACCACGACATCTTTGCCGACAAGCAATTTCGTTGGGTGATCAGCGCTAATGAAAAGCCTGTGGGGTGCCTCGATTTATTTGAATTTGATCCTTTCCACAGCAGGGCAGGAGTGGGCATTGCCATCGATAGGCCCTACAGGCGAAACGGCTTTGCCGAAACGGCCATTCAATTGATCATGCAGCGCGCAAAAAGTGATCTGGGATGCCGCTTGTTATATGCCAACATCGCATCCGACAATCCCACCAGTGCAGCGCTTTTTGAAAAGCTGGGTTTCCAGCATATTGCCACCTTACCTCATTGGCACCGAACGGAAATGGGAAAATTCATCGATCAATTCTTATATTGCGCGTTTCTCTGATCTCGCTATGGCAAAAAAAAAGGCTAGAAAAAAATCGGAAAAGTCCACCTGGATCTACATCGCTGCAGTGGTAGTTCTTTCGGTACTCGGTATATACGCTTTTACCGTGTACCAGCGCCTATTCAAACCTAATGTCAAACTGGAGGGAAACACGGATGCGTTTGTCTACATTCGATCTTCAGATACGTATGAGAACTTCCTGGAATCGCTAGGAAAGTCAGGTTTTATCCTAGACCTCGAGCTATTTGACAAAGCTGCAAGGCAAAAAGATTTACCCAAAGCCCTTAGGCCCGGAAAATATGCATTGGAAGAGGGCATGACCAACAATGCACTGATCAACAAGATAAAAGCGGGTAATCAAACAGCGGTCAAGGTCAGATTGAACGCGGAGCGAAATTTAGCTGAAATTGCCGGTACGCTATCGAAGCTCACCGAAGCCGATTCGCTTGAACTCATCGACCGACTTACCGATGAGGATACTGCCAAGTATTACGGATTTACTCGATCAACGTTTATTGCCATGTTTATTCCAAACACCTACGAATTTTACTGGGCCAGCAATGCCTCGGCAGTTCTCAAGCGTTTTGCCAACGAATACAAGAAGGTTTGGAACGAAAGCAGAAGGCAACGCGCGGTTGATATGGGATTGAATCCCGATGAGGTTACCACCTTGGCGTCTATTGTGGCTCAGGAAACGGCCATTCGCTCAGAGGCTCCTCGTATTGCGGGCGTGTACTTAAATAGGTTGCGCAAGGACATGCCTCTTCAGGCCGATCCAACCCTTCGTTTTGCAGCCAATGATCCCACCATCAGGCGCCTTCTCAATAGCGACAAAAACATCGATTCTCCTTACAATACGTATGTAAACAAAGGTCTACCTCCCGGGCCGATTGGTCTTGCCGATGTTCGATTCATTGATGCGGTATTGCAAGCGGAAAGTCACGAATACCTCTATTTTTGTGCGAAAGACGATTTTTCGGGATACAGCTTGTTTACCAGTAATTATGCCGAGCACCAAAACAATGCGAGGCGTTATCAACGCGCCTTGAGCAAACGAGGCATTTACAGATAGCGAACCCGATCGCCGCATGTTAACGCAGTCTTCATTGAGTGAAGTGCACTAGAATGAAGTAGAAATGTATTTTTGCAGACCCTGATAAAATAAACGAATGAGCGATATTAAATTCGGTACCGACGGCTGGAGAGCCATTATTGCGAAAGAATATACGGTTGCAAACGTAGCGAGAGTGGCCCATGCAACGGCCACTTGGCTCAAGAAGAATTTTCCGGCGCCCAGCGCGGTAGTTGGCCATGATTGTCGGTTTGGAGGTGAGATGTTTGCTCGCTCAACCGCAATGATTTTAGCCGACAAAGGGGTTAAAGTGTACATAGCCAAGGATTTCGTAAGTACCCCTATGGTTTCCCTCGGCGTAGTAAGTCACAAGGCCTCGGTGGGGGTGGTGATCACAGCAAGTCACAATCCCGCTGAGTACAACGGATTCAAATTAAAAGGACACTACGGAGGTCCTCTGCTTCCCGAAAAAATTGCTGAAGTAGAGGCTGAAATTCCCGCTTCAGTTGACTTTGAATACGACGAACACCGCTTTGAGTCGCTTATCAAAGGCGGGCAGATCGTTTTCGTTAACCTCGAAGACCTTTACATCAAGCGTATTGAAGAAACATTTGATCTGGAAGCCATTCGAAATGCAAAATTAAACCTGGCCTACGATGCTATGTATGGGGCGGGGCAAAATGTGTTGAAACGCCTTTTCCCAGACATGACCTTCTTGCATTGCGAGCACAATCCCGGATTCAAAGGACAAGCTCCGGAACCGATCCACAAAAACTTGATTGAGTTCTCTGACTTGATCAAAAAACGCGGTAACATCGATTGTGGTCTTGCCACTGATGGTGATGCCGATCGAATAGGTTTGTACAACAGTCGCGGTGAGTTTGTGGACAGCCACCATCTCATTCTTCTGCTTATCAAATACTTGGTAGAGGTAAAAGGATTTACGGGCAAGGTGGTAACGGCGTTTAGCACCTCGGTTAAAATACCAAAGATGTGTGCCCATTTTAATTTGCCATATCAGGTTACCAAAATTGGATTCAAATACATCTCAGAATACATGATTTCGGAAGACGTGCTATTGGGCGGCGAAGAAAGCGGCGGTATTGCCATCAAAGGGCACATTCCCGAGCGCGATGGAATTTGGATGGGCTTGGTAATTTGGGAGTACATGGCCAAGACCGGAAAGAGCCTGGATCAGCTCATTCAGGAGGTGTATGCTATTGTGGGAGAGTTTGCCTTTCACCGGGTTGATTTGCACTTACAGGAAGCCGTGAAGCAGAAAATCATCCGCCACTGTGAGGGCGATGATTACAAGTCCTTTGGTACCTATGCGCTGCAATCCCGAGAAACCCTAGATGGTTATAAATATTTCATAAACAACGACGAGTGGTTAATGATTCGGCCCTCTGGAACTGAACCTGTTCTTCGCACCTATGCGGAGGCCAGTTCACGAGACCGAGCCGAAGCGATTTTAGAAGCATGCAAAAGCACTTTACTGGCATAACAAAATCCCTGGTCACGGCCAGGGTTTTTTGTTTCGTCATCTCATTGGTGATGGGACATCGACTGGTTTATGCTCAGTCGGATACTTCGCGATTTGCCGAGCGTTTTTTCCGAGCTGAAATTGCCGCAGCGGCTGCAGCTCAAGTAGGTCTGTCCTTCTTCTGGTACACCGACGAGATGCAGCGCTTTCACGGTTTTAACGATCTCAATCAGTGGGGAGGAATGGATAAGGTGGGTCATGGTTTCACCGCTTATCGAATTACCCGTCTCAACAGCGATTTACTATCGGCGCTTGGTATGGATCCGAAAAGAGCTAGAATGCGATCTTTTTTGTTATCGCAAGCGTTTTTGATCGGAGTTGAGGTGCTCGACGGATTTTCCTCCAATTATGGGTTCTCGGGTTTTGATGTGTTAGCCAATGCAGCAGGCGGAGTATTGGGTTTGGTCCACAACAGCTCGGGTTGGCAGCAGGGAATCCAACTAAAATACAATTACCGCAGATCGGGTCTTGCGTCTTTACGCCCCGATCTTTTAGGCTCAAATGGCAGCGAGAGATGGTTGAAAGACTACAACGGCCAAACGTACTGGTTGTCTGTTTTTCCGGGACATTTTACAGATAAAAAATTTCCTAAGTGGATTGGGATGTCCATGGGGTATGGCATTCACGGTTTTTTGGGTGGTAGAAGCAATCCTATCGGACTACCGGCTATTCAACGCTCTCGTGAGTTTCAGTTGGCCCTTGATGTAGATTTGGTTCAGTTGTTCCGGAAAACTAAATGGGGTAGGCACTTAAGGTGGATTTCTTTTGTGAAATTGCCGCTGCCCGGAATTCAGTTTCGCCAAGGATCGGGCCCTCGTTTGGGTTTTTATTAACAGCGTTCTTCAATCCACCGCAGGTGAGGATGCTTTCCTCTCCAGCATGGCCAGCGAGTCCCGAAGTTAATCGGGTCACAGAGAATAGCCTCAATCATTCGCTATTTTGGACGCATTCAATTTTTGCAACCAGAGGCATCGATTCCTGGAGCGAACCATGCCTGTGGATACATAACCTTCAACGGTGTGGTATGATATCGGGAATTTAGGTAAGTTTGACCTGCACCTCGAAATTTACCCATGCTGAGTATTTGCATTCCCATCTACAATTGTGATGTTCGGAACCTGATCCGAACACTCGAGCAGCAGGTTCGATCAGAATCTTTGGCGTGTCAGTTTGTGTTGGTCGACGATGGTTCCTCAGAAGAATACAGGCGTTTAAATCGATCTGCTCTGGATTCACACAAATATGTCGAGCTCCCTGCAAACGGGGGTAGGGCCGCGGCGCGCAATCGTTGTGTAGAGTTGGCAACTACCGAATATCTTTTATTCCTGGATGCTGATGTGGTAATTACATCGCCTCGGTTTTTATGTCGCTATGTTCGTCTCATCACCGCTCACCAGCCTGATGTGATTTGCGGAGGTAGGGTTTATCCACTCCAACCTCCGGCCAGGATACACCTGTTGCGTTGGAGCTATGGAAGTGCCAGAGAGGCAAAGGATCCCACTTCGAGGCAGCAATGGCCATACGACTCATTTATGACCAACAATTTTGTGGTGCGCAAATCCGTGTTTGAAACGATTCATTTCGATGAGACCTTGCGCCATTATGGTCATGAGGATACCTTGTTCGGCATCGAGCTCAAGCGCGAGAACCGAACGATAATGCACATCGACAATCCGGTTTTTAAACTCGACCAAGAGACCAACGCCGATTTTTTAGAAAAAACCACACAGGCCCTCCAGAATTTAATACGGCTAGAGCGCCGTCCCGGGTTGAGGTCTGATTTGATTCAATCCGTCCATTTACTGCGGTTTAATGCTCAATATCGGCTCGCAAAACCGCTACTTACCGCGTTGGGTTGGATGTTGATCCCCTTACTTCGCTTTTTCTTAAAGAGAGGTTATTTCACGCTGCGGATGTTCGATTTATACCGCCTTCTTTTGCTCGAGAAATTGAGAAAAAAGACGCCATAATCCGAGTGGCAAAGCGACTTTGGAGGGTTAACTCAAGTGAAAAGATAGGGCAAGTGGTAACCAGACCTGATTTTTTTACGTCAGGCACTAAGGGGTTTGCGAGCTTGGAGTATATCGGCCCGCAAACCTTACAGATGGTCGTTGCTTAGAATCCTTGTACACCATTAACGGTGGTGTATTTCAATACATTTTTTTTGTCGGGGTAAATCCGCGCAAAAGCCGATTGCATGGCTAAAGTACCCTCGTGAAAACCACAGAGAATCAATTTCAATTTACCCTCGTAGGTATTCACATCGCCAATTGCGTAAATCCCTGGTATATTGGTTGAATAGTCGAGTGTGTTGACCTTGATAGCGTTTTTTTCGATTTCCAAACCCCAATTGGCAATGGGGCCAAGGCTGGGTTTCAGGCCAAACAGCGGGATGAAGTGATCGGCTTCGGTAATGATTTCACCATCGCTTGAATGTTGAATCACCACACTCTCTAATCGACTGCCACCCTGCAGACCAATGACCTCGGCTTCGGTGATTAATTTGATCCGGCCTTCTCCAGCCATGTCAATAACCTTCTGTACCGAATCCAAATGGCCTCTGAACGAGGCGCTGCGGTGAACCAGGGTTACGGATTCTGCAATTTCCTTCTCGGCTAGGAAAATCGACCAATCCAATGCCGAATCACCTCCACCTGCCAATACGCAGCGCTTACCGCGGTAAACTTCGGGATCTCTGATGATGTAGTCAACACCGCGGTCTTCGAATTTTTCGATGGTTTCTATAGGAGGCTTGCGGGGCTCAAAGACACCCAGCCCGCCCGCAATCATTACCACCGGCGCCCGGTGTTGGGTTCCTCTGTTGGTGGTAACCGTAAAGGTGCCATCGCCATTTTCCTTGATATCGGTAGCCGCTTCGCCCAACGTAAATCCGGGTTTGAAGGGCGCCGCTTGGGCCATCAAGTTATCAATCAGTTCGCCGGCATTGATAGACGGAAAACCCGGTATATCGTAAATAGGTTTTTTCGGATATATCTCAGCACATTGGCCACCGGGTTGCGGCAATGAGTCGATCAAATGGCATTTCAATTTGAGCAAACCCGCTTCGAAAACGGCAAAGAGTCCAACGGGACCTGCTCCAATAATTAGAACATCTGTATTAATCATGTTGGTAAGTAAGTTAAAGTGAAAAAGTTGGGGTGGAAAGGTATTTATCGCCTCGATCACACACTATGAAAACCACTACACCTTCAGAAAGTTCGGCGGCCAGCTGCATGGCAATATAGGCTGCCCCACCGCTGCTTATGCCGGCGAAAATCCCTTCCTCGCGTGCCAAACGCCGCGTGGTGGCCATGGCGTTTTCTTCGGTCACCTCAATGATTCGGTCAATTCGATGACGCTCAAATATTTTGGGCAAATAGGCCTCGGGCCACTTCCTAATTCCGGGTATTTTCGAACCGTCGGTGGGTTGGGCACCCACAATTTGAATGGCGGGGTTCTGCTCTTTTAGGTATCGCGATACACCCATGATGGTTCCCGTTGTTCCCATGGCGGAGACAAAATGGGTGACTGAGCCTTGCGTATCCCTAAATACCTCGGGTCCGGTGGTACGGTAGTGCATGGCGGGGTTGTTTGGATTAGCGAATTGATCGAGCATCACATGTCCCTCATTTACCACTTTATTTCGGGCGTAATCAATGGCTGCTTCCATTCCTCCTGCCTCTGGGGTAAGTGTTACTTTCGCTCCAAATGCCCGCATGGTCTGGATCCGTTCAATGGTAGAATTCTCGGGCATTACCAGTTCAATTTCCAAGTTGAACAAACGAGCAATCATCGCCAAGGCAATACCTGTGTTTCCTGAGGTTGCCTCAATCATGGGCGTGCCACTGTTAACAAGGCCTGCATCAATGGCTCCCTTAATTAGACCATACGCCGCCCTGTCTTTCACACTGCCACCGGGATTGTGTCCTTCTAATTTGCCCAATAACCTGACCCTTGGATTGGGGTTCATGTGCTTGAGCTCAACCAAAGGGGTGTTGCCTATATAATCTAATAAACTATTCATGGTCTCGTTTTTTAATAATCACCTCCGCCTTGTGGTAAACCAGCGAATTGGGTTCTACTGATTCGGTTAACCAGACATTGCCACCAATGGTGCTGTGGGCACCTATCACGGTTTCGCCGCCCAAAATGGTGGCGCCAGCGTAGATCACCACATCGTCTTCTATGGTGGGATGCCTTTTGATGAGGCTCAATTCTTTTTTTACGCTGAGTGCCCCTAATGTAACTCCCTGATACAATTTGACTCCTTTCCCCAGGATAGCGGTTTCGCCAATTACTACCCCGGTGCCGTGGTCAATAAAAAAATCGCTTCCGATTTGTGCACCGGGATGAATATCAATTCCCGTCTTGCTGTGGGCCAATTCGGTCAGCATGCGGGGTATGATGGGCGTTTGTAGTTGGTGTAAGTGATGCGCTAGCCGGTATACCGCAATGGCATAAAACCCTGGATAGCAGCGCATGACCTCTTCCAATCCGCAGGCGGCTGGATCGCCTTGCTCAATGGCTTTCGCATCCCGCTTCAACATGTCGGCAATATCGGGCAGAGCTTCAAAGAACGAATCTGCATTTTCCTTGGCAACCGACTGCTCTCGAACTTTAGCCAGCATTTTGGTCAACATCGATTGAAGGCCGTGCCACTCCGAATGGATTTGCTCTGGGGAGAGCAATCCGGCGTGGTGGTAAGCGGGAAACAGCAATGCCAACAACCGCTCCATAAATTCATTTACCTCGTCTTTGTTGGGTAGAATAGGTGTTTGATTGTGTTCGTTGGTCAGTTGTTGGATAAAGAGCTGATTTTTCATGCCGATAGAATGCCTGCTGCAACCGTTTGATGCGTGTCGGGATGAATCAAAACAAATGAACCCGCCGCTCTGTTTTCCGTGTAGGGTGCAAAACAAATGGGTTCGGCAGTTTTGATTTCCACTTGGCAAAAGTCGTTCAAAGCAAGCTGACCGCGGTAAGGCTCAGGAGTAAAATTGTGAATATTTAACCCCGACAACACGGTTTTTAAAATCGCGTGGGTGCTAAAACTTCTATGTTGCAGAATCAGGCGTTGTCCCTCAGACCCCGGGTTGGCATCCATCCAACACAAGGTTGCCCGCAAATGTTGGCTCTCGGCAGAGCATGGGTCTGGAGCATACAACCAGGTCCCGCGGACTACATCGAAGTTGTCGCTTAGGTGAAGCACAATGGCTTGACCCGCCTCAGCGTGATCTACCTCTTTACCACTCCGTTCGATTTTTGCAATGCGCGTTTGCACATCCAATCCGGAAAGTGCGACTTCATCCCCTACACGGAGGGTTCCCGTGAACAGCTGGCCTGCATAGCCCCGGTAATCGGGTAGGTTAGCGCTTTGAGGACGGATAATGTATTGTACTTGAAAACGAGCAGGTTTAGCTGATTCATCTCGATCAATACTTACACTTTCCAGATAGTCAAACAAGGTGTTTCCCGCATACCACGAAAAGTTGGATGAGGCTCGAACGACGTTCTCTCCGGTTAATGCGCTGACAGGTAAGGCGTTGTGCTGATTTCTGCCAATGCCGTCGCAAAAGGCAGCGAAAGCCTCGCGAATTTCGTTGAATGCAGTTTCACTGTAGTTAACCACATCCATCTTATTGACAACCAACAAAATATTTTGTATATTTAGCAGGTGAGACACGATGGTGTGTCTCTTGGTTTGTTCGGTTATCCCGTGGCGGGCATCAACGAGAATAAGCGCCACGTGAGCGGTTGATGCCCCCGTAAACATGTTTCGCGTGTACTGCACATGACCCGGTGTATCAGCAATGATGTATTTGCGCTTTTGGGTAGAAAAGTATTTGTATGCCACATCGATGGTGATGCCCTGTTCGCGCTCCGCTCGCAGTCCATCGGTCAACAAGGCCAGATCTAATTCGGCATAGTCTGATTTGGATTTACTTTGCCTGGTTAAGGTGTCAATGATGTCGGTAGAGACCGAACCGCTGTCTAGTAGCAGCCGTCCAATTAGAGTGCTTTTGCCATCGTCTACATTTCCGGCGGTAAAAAATCGAAGAAGTTCCATGTTTAGTTTTTCAATGCTGTTTAGAAATAGCCCTGTTTTTTGCGATCTTCCATAGCGGCTTCGCTCAGTTGATCGTCGATGCGAGTGGCTCCTCGCTCTGATATGCGGGTGTTCTTGAGCTCATTGATGATGTCGGTTACACTGAAAGCCTTGCTTTCAACCGCTGCAGTGCAGGTCATATCACCAACGGTTCGATAGCGTACCGAGCGAGTTGTCACCACATCCGATGGTTCTCGAATAATGAAAGCGTTGGTGGCCATTAGTTGCCCTCCTTCGGTTAATAGACACTCGCGCTCATGGGTGAAGTAGATGGAAGGTAGCGCAATATTTTCTTGTTGGATGTATTCCCAGATGTCGAGCTCTGTCCAATTGGAGATGGGGAATACGCGAACATTCTCGCCTTTATCTATTTTTCCGTTGTAAATATCCCAAAGCTCGGGTCTTTGTTTACGGGGGTTCCATTGTCCAAATTCATCGCGAACCGAGAAAATGCGCTCCTTTGCACGCGCTTTTTCCTCATCCCTTCGGGCCCCTCCAATACATGCGTCAAATTCAAATTCGGCGATGGTTTCAAGCAGGGTGTGTGTTTGAAGTGGATTTCTCGATGGAAATTTTCCTTTTCCGTCAGGAATGCCCCGTCGCTTCAGGGTGTCTTCTACTTTGCGAACAATGAGTTTTTCACCCAGTCGGGCGGCTAATTCGTCCCTGAAAAGCAGCACTTCTTCAAAGTTGTGTCCCGTGTCTATGTGGACCAACGGAAAAGGTAGCTTGCCCGGTAAAAATGCCTTTAGGGCAAGGTGAACCAGAACAATACTGTCTTTTCCTCCGCTGAACAACAAGGCGGGCCTGTCAAATTGGCCAGCGACTTCCCGTAATATGTAGATGGCTTCGGCCTCTAGTTTTTCCAAATACGTCATTTTTCTGTCTTTACTTAATGTGTAAACCGCATTCTTTTTTACTCTGGTCTTCCCACCACCAGCGCCCAGCCCGGAAATCTTCCCCGGGAAGGGTGGCACGGGTGCAAGGCATGCAACCGATACTGGCAAATCCCTTGTCGTGAAGTTTGTTGTAGGGTATGGCTAGGCGGTGTATCTCACTCCAAACCTCTTCACTAGACCAATGGAGTAGCGGATTGATTTTTAAAAGCTTGCGATCGGTATCCCACTCACTGATTTGCAGCTCTGCGCGACTAGTCGAGTGGGCCGCACGCAAGCCGGTGATCCATGCTTTCGCACCTTGTAAGGCGCGATTGAGGGGCTCTACCTTGCGGATGTGACAGCACTCCAGACGGTTCTCAACGCTTTGGTAAAAACTGTTAGGTCCTTTGGTGCTGATCAACTGGCTGAGGGATTCGGTTTGAGGAACATAGGCCTCAATGGTGGCTTGGTAGCGCTCTAATGTGCGCTCGTAAACGCTGTACGTCTCAGCAAACAATCGACCGGTATCCAAGGTAAATACCTTTATGGGAAGCTGTTGGGTGAAAATGTGATGGGATATGATTTGGTCCTCAGCGCTGAAGCTGGTCGAAAAGACAGCCGCAGAGCCGTACTCAGCCGCCACGTTTCGCAGCAACTCTGGCAAGCTCAGGGGTGTTAGTTGATCGCTTGTACTCATACGGCAGGTTGTAGGGTAAGTTGGTAAAGCGAGTGCCAATCTTCGTGACTGAGCTCGATATTTTCGGCCGTAGCGGCGTTTTTGATCCGATCGGTCGACAAACTTCCGATGACAGGCGTAGCCCCTAGTTTGTTGATCCATGCCACTGCCAACTGCTCAATGTTCGACTGGTATTTCCGCGTAAGCAGGTCCAATCCTGCTCTTACCCGCACGGCAAGCGGATCCCAGCCACTGGCAATACGACCGTCGGCCAGTGGACTGAATGCCATGGGGGTAGCGTAGTTCTCTTTTATGAAGTGAATTCTACCATCCTCGAGTGCCCGGGTGTTGAGTAAATTAAATTCGATGTGGTTGGTTACAATATCTCCCGGTAATCTGGATGCAAGCAGTTGGTGTTGTTGGGTGGTGAATTCCGACAAACCCAAGTGATGTATGTATCCCCGTATTTGAAGCGATTTAAGCGTGGAGGCCAATTCATCAACCGACACCAAGGGGTCGTAGCCATCTATCAGTAAAACGTCCAAGTAGTTCGTGCCGAGCAGTTGCAACTGATCGCCCACTCTTCGATTTAGGGTTTCCTCGCTCCATTCGGTATATTGAATGGCGCCGCTGATCGAAAGCACCCGATGGCCCATCTTGCTGATTAAAACAATGTTCTTACGCGGAATTCCCAGTTCCTTAACGGCTTGACCGAACAAAACAGATAGTTCGCCGTTTCCATAGGTTGGACTCACATCAAAAGTGTTGATGCCCAATTGCAGGTTGAACTCAATGATTTCTTTGACCCGATCCAAGGCCAGATCAGCGGGATTGATCCACCTCCAAAAGCTGTAAATCGAACTTGAAATTTCTGGACCGCTGTCGCTGAGGATGATTTTTTTCATGGGGGTAAAGGGTTAAATAAGGGATTGAAGAATTAGCTTAGTGCTGGTAATTATTACTATGATACCAACCAGAAGCATCATGGCTTTCAGGTTTAATCGTTGGGTTAAAAGGGCCGACAAGGGTGCTGCGCAACAACCGCCCAATATCAGGCCTAAAATGGGTTGCCAATTGCCCGATCCAATGAGCGTGATAAGGGTGAATGAACTGGCAATAGAGACAAAGAACTCCGCCAGGTTTACCGAGCCAATGATCACCCTCGGATTTTTACCCCTGGCAATCAAGGTGGAAGCTACCACCGGTCCCCAACCACCGCCGCCAACGGCATCGAGAAATCCTCCCAAGGCAGCTAACCACCCGGCTTTTTTCACGCGTTGTCGGCGCGTTCGGCGACGAAGCGTTTTGGCCACTATAACCACACCCAGAAAAAGGGTGTAAGTCGCTACCAACGGCCGAATGATGTGGTTATACGAATCAAACTCCACAAGGATGTATGCCCCTGTAATAGATCCTATAACACCCGGAATCACAATGGTCCGGAATAACCGATTGTTGACGTTGCCAAATCGAAGGTGCATGATCCCCGATACCCCACTGGTAAAAATCTCTGATGTATGAACACTCATGCTTGCTACAGCAGGACTCACTCCGAGCGACAGTAAAAAGGTGGTGGCACTTACTCCATATGCCATACCCAAGGCACCATCGATTAGTTGGGCAATAAACCCTCCCAACAGAAACCACAAGAAAGTTTGGTCGATTTGATGCCACAATCCAGCCGTCCAGGACCCTATTTCGGTCAACGGTATCAAACTGAACAACAGGTGGCCGGTCAGCATAATGACCAGCGTTAGTCCGAGTCGAATGAGTCCTTTTTTAACCGTGAGGTTCTCCGGTTTCTCCGGTTTAAAATCCCGTGTCAGTTCGTTGAGTGTCTTGACTTTGTCAGCGAAATCACCTCGCATTTGCGACCGCAAACGCTCCAGTTGGGTGAGATTGTGGTCAATTTCAAGAGGGATGATCGCATCAAACCATTCTCTCAGACGCTTAGCGAGGGTAGGGGATTTGCCGTTGGTGGAGATGGCAAGTTTTAAATCGCCTTTTTTTACAACCGAACCCAGGTAAAAGTCGCACAAATCGGGTTTGTCAGCGGCATTGTAGAGCAAACGAAGTGCCCTGGCATCTGTCCGAATCCGAGCGCTAAGGTCTTTGTCGTTCACGGCACTAATTACCACGTCAACTCCTTCCAGATGACCCGGGCGATATTCCTCCTGTAAGATATGCACCGCCCGATGGTTTGCGGCAAGTTGGTGAAGAGCTGGAAGTATTTCGCGGGCCACCACGGTTACTCGGGCTTTTGGACTATTTGCCAGCAGCGCATTTAACTTCTCCAAACCAACCTCCCCGCCACCAATGACCAAGGTGTGCAGTTGTTCCGATTTCAGGAATATAGGAAACAGTGTGTTTCCAGTGCTTCCAGATGCCTTGTCTCGATGTAACTCCCTCAAACGACCTGACATTGGATGTCGCAAATGCTGTTCATCGGTGGCTATGTCCTTGGTTTTCGGCTCAGCCATGATTCGCAGATAAGGAGGCAAATGCTGTAAGATCGCTTTCTACATGGGCAAACTGAACCACTTCACCCACGACGATGATGGCAGGTGAGGGAAGCGGCTGTTGTTCCCACTGAGCAGATATGCTGGCGGCTGTTCCAACCAGTTGTTTCTGATTAGAGCATGTGCCATTGCTGATTACCGCCAATGGTTTGTCTGCCTTGCCATGCTCTATCAGCCATTGAGCGATGGCGTGTAAATGCGCCAAACCCATTAAAATCACTGTTGTTCCTTGCAAGGCAAGTACCTCTTTGAGATCTTCATTGAGTTGTCCGTTGGCCAGTGTAGCCGTTACAACGTGAAAACTAGTGGCAAGCCCGCGATGTGTTACCGGTATATTTGCCGCCGCAGGAACGGCAAGCGAACTGCTAATACCGGGTACAACGGCAACCGGAATACCCGCTTCTTCTGCGGCTAGTTTCTCTTCATAACCCCGGCCGAATACAAAGTTATCGCCCCCTTTTAGCCTCACCGCATGGCCGTACAATCGGGCCGATGTGATGAGCAAATCATTGATTTCAGCTTGCTTGTATCCTTTCTGGCCACGGCGTTTACCGACGTAAATATGCCGAGCGCCGCTGGCGTATTCCAGCAGGGTTTCGTTCACCAGGGAATCGTATAACACCACATCGGCCGTCTCTAAAGCCGATTTGCCAGCGAGGGTAAGCAGTTGTGGGTCGCCGGGCCCAGCGCCAACTAAGCTGATTCGAATGTTTTTATCTGAGTTCATTTGATAATTTGTAAGAAGTGCGTAATCCAATCCAAGTATTCACGGGTGTTTTGTTCGTTGGCAGCCCGTTGGTTGATAGCCATGAGACTCTCTTTGAAGGGAGCGGGGAGGTCTAGGTCATGGTGAGGATAGTGAACGTCGAAGTCGTTCATGATGCCGTGATGGGTATTGCAATGCACCTGTTTGCGCAGCAGCGCCGCCTTGGCAGCATGAATGCCTGCTGCGTAAGCAAAATAAGTGGCATCGGCCCACAAGCCGATTGCTGCGGCTTGTTCGGCTTGCAATAACTTTTCCTCGGCATCGTAGAAAAGGGTTGCCACCAAGTCGATGATTACCCCGGCGCATTCACCAACCCCAATGGCTTGTTTGTACCTTTCGTCCGATCCCCAATCCAAGTAGGCGTCCGCAGCTGGGTTTTCAACCTCGGCTAAAGGTTTTAGCAAATCGTAGAAATATCGGTTGCCCTGGCGCTCATAGTATGTAGCGAAAGATTCGTCCTCATGGTGATTGTCTTGATAGTTGGTTAATACAGTCCGCAAGACATCCAGGATGCGTTTGCTGGGAAACTTGATGACTTTCTCAGACACCTTACCGCGACCAGAGCCCAAGTTGCCCCCGCCCAACAAAAGCTGCAACGCGGGCAAAGTGCCAGATGGGGTTTTAATCGAGCTACCGTGTAGTCCAATTTCGGCTAGGCCGTGTTGCCCACAGGAGTTCATGCAGCCGCTTATTTTTATGTTTAGGCGCGTTTCAGAGAGGAGCTCATGAAATTCATCGCGTATCAACTGTTCAATTACCAAGGCCACGTGAGTCGAGTTCGATATGGCCAAGTTACAGGTGTCGGTACCCGGGCATGCCGTGATGTCGGCAGTGCTACCCTGTCCAGCTCGGTTTAAACGTATTTCCTTCAGACCCAAATACAAGGGATAGAGGTTGACCGCCGGAACAAAACGGAATAACAGGTTCTGGTTGATGGTGATGCGGATGTCGTTTGAACTGTATTGGCGTGCCAATTGAGCCAGTTGACGCGCCTGATGGGTATCTAAATTACCCAGTGGAATCTGGACATAAGCCCCATAGTAACCCGTTTGTTTTTGCTCGATCACATTGGTCTTAACCCATTGGGTGAAATCGCTATTCGGATGTTGGTGCAAAAGCGGTTCAATCGCTACTTGTTCAGTAAGTGGAGGTAGTGTTGCGTATAGTTCTGCCGGTTGATAGGGTTCAAAGGAACTCCTGTCGAGCCCCGCCCTTTCTTCGTCCATCCAACGGTTAAACGTTTCTAATCCCACTTTTTGAATAAGATACTTTAACCGAGCCTTGTTCCGGTTGTTGCGCTCACCGTGTCGGTCAAATACACGAATAGCCGATTCAATAAATGGCAGTAGCTCACCCTCTGGCAAGAACGGTGTTGCCAGCAATGCCAGGTGAGGCTGAGCGCCTAACCCCCCGCCAATGAGTACCTTGAATCCCTTTAAGCCATTTTTAATCTGAGCGATAAAACCAAAGTCGTGAATGAAGCTATATGCGTCGTCTAGCTCATTGTTACTGAATGAGATTTTAATTTTTCTGCCCAGCTCTTGTGCAAAAGGTTTGCGCAAGAAATAGCGAAAAACCAAGTCGGCATGAGGCCCCACATCGAATATCTCCCTTGGATCAATGCCTGAGGTGGGACTGGCCGTTACGTTTCGCACGGTATTGCCACATGCTTCGCGCAGCGTGATGTCGTCTTGGGCCAGTTGCTCCCACAATTCAGGGGTTCGATCCAAACTTACGTGGTGAATTTGAATATCCTGACGCGTGGTGAGGTGAAGTTTGCCGTTGCTGTATTCGTCGCTTACGGCCGATATCCGATCTAGTTGCGCAGGCGTAATGCGTCCGAACGGTATTTTGATTCGAATCATCTGCACACCAGCTTGCCGCTGACCGTAAACACCGCGTGCCAGTCGAAACGACTTGAACTTATCCTCAGGTATAGCACCTTGCTTAAACTGTTGAATTTTATCTCCTAGCTCTATTATTTCTTTAATTACTATAGAATTACTATGAGATAAGTTTATATTTTCTATTCCGTCCCTAAAAGTTAGCATAATAATCTAGTTGAATTCGTAATGGACGAATTTTCCCATTACCGGTGCAAAGAAAAGTTGGATTTTATTCTCCCACAAGAAAAACGAAAAATATTTCTTAATTCCTACGGGAGTAATAGGAAATAAAATGTTGTAAAATGGGGCACTTGACGTAATTTAAGGTAATTTTTGGATTTAACTTTTCTGGGCTTAGTAAATTCCATTTGCCTCCCCTGACATTGGAATGGACTTTTTGGATGATGCCATACCTGCCAAAGATATCCTGAACAAAAAAGGACGGGATAGCTTGGAAGGTGGTTTGTGTTTGCTAGGGGTTAAAAGCGAATTTGCCTTTGGAATAGGAGGGTGGTGTGGATTATGTTTACTCCCGGTCCCTCAACCGGTCTTCCCGATGAATTACGTCGAGCAAGCTTGTTTTGCTCAAAATGCCCACTGTAGCCTCTCTCACCTCTAGCACCACGTCTCGCAATCCGCACGTGGCTTCGTGACTGCACTCCTCACAGGGCTCATAAAAATTGAGGCTAACACAGGGGAGCATTGCAATGGGGCCGCCACTGAGTCGGATAACGTGGCTTAAGAAGATTTCTTGGGGAGCTTTGGCGAGGTAATAACCGCCCTGGGCGCCCATTTTACTGTGCACCAAACCGTTGTTTCGCAATTCAACCATGATGGCCTCCAGAAATTTTCGCGGTATTTTTTCTTCCTCGGCGATCTGCGAAATCTTTAGGGTTTGACCTTCGCCATGGTGTTTGGCCAGGTAGACGAGCGCCTTGATGGCATATTTCGATTTTTTGGAAAGCATAGCGAAGTATTCTCTACAAATATACGCTCTTTGTTTGTTGCTCGGGGCTTAGAGACTTTTTGTGCCTCTATTATTTTAACCCAGTCGCCGCGGCAGTAATCCCCTTGATTATTTCTGAGGTTTCTCTGGATTTATCGTTAGCTCTATCGCGGTAGTCTGCTAAAATGCAATTTTTGCCACCCTTTACAGTCCATGTGTGGAGGGATATATGCCCATCTTGCGCTGATTTTGCGATCATACCGGCGTTTTGTCGGCGTGTTTTTTCAATCGTTGAGCTGAGTAATCAATCATTGGGGTGGTTTTCCTATTTTGCGGCATGGCTTGGATTACGCTCATTATTGCCGGACTATTTGAGGTTGGATTTGCCTTTTGTTTGGGAAAGGCCCGCGAATCTTCGGGTGTTGCCGCTTACAGCTGGTATACGGGGTTTGTTGTCTTTTTGACGCTCAGTATGTTGTTGTTGCTAAGAGCCACCAAAACCTTGCCCATTGGGACTGCTTATGCCGTGTGGACGGGTATTGGCGCTGCGGGTACCGTGTTATTGGGCATATGGGTATTCAAAGAACCACTTAGCTCATGGCGACTGTTTTTTCTCATTACCCTCATAGTCTCTATCATCGGACTGAAATGGGTTTCACACACCTCATAATGAATGCTATAACCCCCGAAGCACAAGCCTACATTGGTTCCTTTACTCCCGACATGCAAACGCGCCTCCTGAGTTTGGTCGACATCCATCAACGGCATTGCAAAGGATGGCCCATCGATTTGAAGTACGGGATGCTTCGTTTTGTGCTGCCTAGAACACAAACAACCCGTGAGGCCTTCTTTGCCGGGGTATTTAAAAATCACATCGGCTTTTATCCGGTCTATCTCATCCCTTCGCTTGAGGAAGATATTAAACCCTTCAGAACCCCAGGAACCAAGGATTCCCTCCGTTTTCTGCATACCCAACCCATGCCCGAGCGGCTGATAGATGCCATTTTTAAGGCCAAATGTGGTCTGTCCTAAGGACGGATAATCCAACCAACCATGGGGTTTGGTTCTTTTTAAAGGCGACGGGTCTGCCTTTGGAAATCTTGATTTGGTTATATACCTACTGGGGTTGAAATCAGCGGAATCTGATTCACCAACTGCAACAGGAGCGGAACATGATTAAAACGGGGGACAGCATTTTACGAGGCTTTGGTCACACTGAGGCGTAAAGAGGCAACCTTGTTGGGCTTGTGAGTTACTTTTCACCCACAAAGGTGATTGAGGAGTAACAGCTTCGCATTT
>DASUEB010000020.1:0-5481 GCA_036275295.1 Luteibaculaceae bacterium
ATTTGTTTCTAGGTGTTTATATATTCTTGTCTCGTTTTCGCAATGCTTTGAGAGCTATTACAGATCCGGCTCCAATGGCCAACGCGAGTCCGCCGTCAATCGGGACGCATTCCTCCGGGGGAAAACAGGACGGATCTTCCGTGGTGGGCCCTGCCATGCAAACAGATGCTAGGGAAAGCATGAACGCGCTGAGTATGAGCGATTTTATGTACTGCAAGACCTGTAGGTGTTTGAGGTGTAAAATTACTTACGAATTATGTGTTTCGAAAGTTTTTTAGACCCAGCGCTATTGCTCTCCACCAGATGAACCAAAATACTCGACGAGTGATTGCCAATTGCAATGGTGCTCTGGACTCTCACATCGATTTGATGAGCGAGAAGTCTGCCATCCGTGCCGTAGACCCATATTGAAGCGGAACTCCAATCGGCTGGCAAGCTTGCTATGCTCAGCTGGCCACCATACCAGATGATTTCTTCAGGCTTGGACTGCAAATCGGTTATACCTGTTCCCTGCTCAACTTGAAATTCATACATTTTGGTCTGATTGCAAACGGGAATACGGCTAACGGCCTCAAGCTTTACTAAGTTCGGACCAACCTGATTGAATGTATGGTATGGCTGAGCTTCGGTGCTAGTACTGTTGTCGTCGAAGAACGTCCAAATAAATGATTCTGCACCTGCAGTTTGGTTGATCATCTGTACCTCCACTCCCTGAGTAATGGGATTGGTGCTTGGATATGCGACAATTGCTATCTCCGGTTTAGCAGAAACTAAAACAGGAATGATTCTGGAATTACACGATTCGCTGGCTTTCTGATTGGTAAGCTCGTAGGATCCCGCAGCTAAATTCTCAACTGTCCATTGATTCCATTCGCCACTGAATTCCTGCACCACTTGGTTGCCTTTAAAAAGACTGTAATGCCGGTTTGCTTTCTGGTCAAACGTTACTTCAATTTTCCCATCATTTGCCAATATACAAGTAGCCGCTGAAACATTTGGGTTAACTGATGTACTGAATATCAGATCAAAACGAACTCCCTCATAGGGGCCTGCATTTTGGTAGCTGTAAACCGTTCCGTTGCGCACGGCTGTGCTCGTTTGAGTAATTCTATCATAAAGAGTAATGCAGTCGTAATGTGCACCCATAGCTTCGATATTGTTAAAGGTTAGGGTGTGTTGACCACTTTCTAAATCGGTCAAATGCAAGGGAACAGAAAGCTCCTGTTGCTTGGCTGGAAGGGCATTTACCCAAAGCCTGATGGGTTCTTCGTCAAAGAATCGCAGCACAATGGGGCGCGAACTTAGATTTTCCTCAAAAGGAAGAACATCGTATTGCAAATCCTTACCTACCCGGGCCCCTTCCCATTCGTGGATCATCACCATGTTTGAATGATTGCCAGTAGAAGCGATAATTTCCGCTGTGGCTGGTGCATTGGTCTTGTAGAAACGCTGCGTTCCAGTTGTTTTGGCACTTTCCGTAATCGCAAAATCAAAGCTTTTGTCGGTAGGAGCTAAGGTTTGAACCCAAAAACCTTGGAATGGGGCCAATTTATCAACATTGGGTAAAGAACTGGCAACACGGGTCGATGCGTTGTAAAATCCGTAATGCGTGTCTAGATCCGCAACACCATTGGTGTCATTATCGGTTTTTTTGTGAACGTAAAAGGTTGGACGGAATCCTTCCGTTACGGTTCCATGAATCATTCTACCCGCCGCCTTGTTGTAATTGTAAATGGTATCCAGGCTGATGTTGGACATAAAGGGATTGCCAATGAAATTCCAACCGTCGTGTGTGGCATCGTCACCGGTAGAATTGGTGAACGAAAGGTTGTATCTCACGCTGTCGCGGTGAACTTGTCCGCTTACACTCAGGGTTTCTGTTACGGTTGAATTGGCTCCGGCATAAATGCGCATACCGCTGCGGGTAATTTTACCTGAGGAAGTGGCAATGAAAGTCTCTGATGTACTGGCAGGAGCCACAAAATCGGTCTGATCGTTGGCTACAGAGGCCTCGTTGTAATACCTCACGTTTTTGAAAGTCTCACCCGCGAAATTCGAACCGGTTATACCCGTAATAAGCAATCCACTTTGCTCAAAGTCTTCAATGGTGGCTGTGGAGATTGGTGTGGTAAAGTCGACCCAGTTTTTCGCGGTAAACTGAATGTAGCGTTGGCAGGTTATGGTACCTGAAGTATTGTAGATGATGCTGTTATTGGTACCTACACTGTCCATCCGAGCCGTGCCGATGTTGTTCGACACCAGGGTTAAATTGGCTCCATTTTTTATGTCCAAATCGGCGTGGTCTTTCACATTACCCCCAGTGAGCCCCCCTAGGGTAAAAGTCTCTGTTACTTTGATGGTGTCGTTTGCCGCGATGAATTTGGAAGCCGCCGCCGAAGCACCACTGAGCGTTAAATGAGCATATTCCTCGTGGGTAGACCCGTTGGTGAGCTTCAGGATTTTTTGAACTCCATCGAACGAGTAGTTGAAAGTACTACCTGATATGATATCAAAATTGGAAGTCCAGGCTGTCAAGCTTCCACTGGCAATGTTCAAAGTGGCGCCATTGGATACCGTTACTTTGTTGTCGTAACCTGACGTGTTTGATAGGTTTACGTTGCTCACCGGATCGGCAATGAGCACAGTGCCTTCACTAACCTGTATACTTGGAATGGTGTATCCGGTAAAATTCGCAGCAATGTTCTTGGTGCCCGAGCCTGTAAAAAGTACTTTAGGATAGGTCCCTACCTCGGTGAGCACATCAACTGTTCCTGTTGTGGCTCTAAATTCAAATAGGGGTACCAATCCACCACTGGGTGTGGCATAGGTAAAACTACCCAACGAATAGGTGGAGTTGTTCACCCTTCTGTACGTTCCGTTGTTCTGAATGGTTATCTGGCCGCTGGAGTTGGAGATGGCATTTGAACTGTCAGAAAAAATGGCTCCCGCCTGAATTGAAATGGCTCCTCCGGTAGCCAGAGTGGCTCCGACGTTAAGGTTGGCTGGTAAATACGTTTTTTTACCGCCAGATGTAGCAATCAGTACGGTTTTAAAGGTGTTGTTGGTCCCATTCACCAAATACGCTTGATCAGCAGTTCCGTCGTAGCGAAATGTGTAATTGGCGTCATTGTCGGCGTCTACCAAGGTGAACTGACCCTGATTAAGTTGCCCATGGTCAATGGTTCCAGCCCAATTAATCTGTTTGGTCAGACCATCGCCTATGCCGTCGTCATTGGTTTGGATGATGTTGCGCACAGTACCGGTTGGACCGCTAAATGTTATATTATCGTTAAGATCTAAAGTTCCGTTGTAAATTCTAACCAAGTTATTGTTTGCAGCACTGGCGTGGGCGGTCATATTGAGTGGCCCGCCAATGGTAACTAAAGGAGCGTTTGTTGCATTGCCAATCTGAAGCAACAATTCACCCGCCGTGGCCGTTGTGCCGGTTATGGCAATACCCGAATTGAAGGTAGCATCACTCAACACAATTAAGCTGTAATTGAAAGTGCTTGAATTACTCAAGACGGTATTGGCATTAACGATGAGCGTGGCCGAAACGGTAAGTGATCCGTGGTCAATACCCGATTCTATGGTCAGGTTATTACATGCCGCTGTAGATACAATGCTAATATCAAAACCTTGAATAATGACATCATCATTGGCATCGGGAATGCCATCTTCATCAGAGCCTGTCACATCCCAAACAGCCGTGTTGGTCCATAAGCCATCCGCCTTGGCAACAAACGAGGCAGAAAAAGAAGGTAAACCCAGTGAAACTAGGCAACAGGTTGTGATGAATGTCTTCATTTACAGAATGATTAGCTCTGCAAATATCTGTAAAATACCGTAATCGACCTAATTTGGACGATAGTCGAAAATTCCCGCCTTTTGATTCCCTGAAATCTGCGATTTATAAACCTTTATTCGCAGCAAATTCTATTTTTGTCGTATCAATACAACCATTTTGAAGAAGAAAGGCCAAATCATTAAACAAGAAGACGTTCGTCTGATCATAAAACTTCTTGTTAAAAACTGGTTTTTTATACTTTTCATTCCTTTGGCCGCCGGAACGCTGGGATATTACAGTTCATACAAGTTGCCCAACGTATATCTGGCTAAAACCGATATTCTTCTCAAATCAGAGAAAAAAGATTACAAATCAGCTCTTTATCAGGGTTATGTTGGTTATGATGCGTACGCCAAACAAACCAACCAAGAAAGGGTGCTTAAGTCATTCGATCTCATCTCTGAGGCGGTGCGCAGAATGGAGATCAACACATCCTACTACAACGTGGGTCGTATCCGCACAACAGATATCTACCGCGGCGCGCCTTTCAAAGTGGAGTTTGTGGATCTAAGCGAATCCTTATATGAGGTTCCACTGACCTTCAAATTCCTGCCTGATCATTTTACCATCGAGTATGAAACAGGGGGTAAAATAAAGCTGATTACTTGCGAGTACCGATCCTTCCACAAAACCTCCGATTTTAGTTTCTTCATTCGAAACTCCTACGGGACTTCCCTGCAAAACCTAAACCAACTCACGGAGTCGACCTATCAGGTAATTGAGCACCGTTTCGATGGCCTCGTTAACCGATATCGCGACGCACTCCGAGTGGAGGGAGTTGAGTATACGAGTATCATCAGCCTGAGCATTGAGGATGTGTCGGAGCAGCGAGCACTTGATTTTCTCGATACCCTCAATTATTGTTACAATAACTACACTGTTAAGGAGCGCCTTGCCATCAATACCAATACCATCAATTTCATCGATTCGCAATTAAAAGAGTCCTTGGATATCATCAATAATGTTCAGTATGAGCTGGAAGACTACAAAGCCAAGGAATCGATTTTAAACCTGAACAAGGAGGAGAATATCTACTACCAGAAATTGGTCGACTACGATGAAGAGAGCAAAAAACTAGAGCTGCAGCTGCGTACCATTTCACAATTGGAAGATTACATCAAAAATGCCAAAGAAGGTTCGCTTCTCCCCCCTGCATTTTACATTCCACCTGGCGACCAATATTTAACCAAAACCCTCGAAGGGCTCTATGAAATGCAAACCAAGCGCAACACAGCGCTTTATGATCTGAAAGACAACAATCCCATGGTCAAAAGAACGGACAAGAGTTTCGAGTTGACCAAGCGGGACATGATCAGTTACCTGGCCAACACCAAAAAGGCCATTCGGGCCAAGCTAACAGAAGTGAAAAACACCACTTCCTCGTATGAAAATCTGTTGCGCTCTGTACCCAAGGCGCAGCGCGATATTCTCAACATCGAGCGCCGAATCGCAGTGAATGAAAAACTATATAATTACTTGCTAGAACAAAGAGCCAATGTGTTGATTGAGCGAGCCACCATTACACCGGAAAGTGAAGTAATTGACAAGCCGCGCTCGCAAGGAGCCATAAAACCGAATAGGACCAATATCAGAAACAATTATCTGATCGGCGGCATTGTTTTGGTAGCGGGTAT
>DASUEB010000021.1:0-22568 GCA_036275295.1 Luteibaculaceae bacterium
GGGGTTGCATCTATTGAGATGTCGTTCACCTGCACAAAACGCGAGGTGGAAATAACACAACTGCCGTCGCTAATAGATAATTGTACTGGAAAGTTGCCAAATCGGTTGAAGACGTGGCTGGGCGACCTTTCTGTGCTGGTAAAACCATCGCCAAAATTCCATGAATATTGTAGGTTTTGCGGCGTGGTAAAGCTGTAAATGGCTGGGTTAAAATCGATGGTTGAGTTCACACAGAACGATCCCTCGGTAAGAATATCCGCTTCTGCACATTGCTCACAGAGCGAAACCTCGGTGAGTGGGCCGTATCCTCCGCTAAAAAAAGCCGTCTCTCGTTCGTTTCGTGCAAAGAAGAAAAATCCAAATCGGGCACCTGAACTGCTCTCGATGCGAGAAGAAATAAACTCGGGATCGCTGATTCGCTTGTATTTGAAATTGGTGTTTGGAATACTAACCCAATTCCCACCACCTATATTGTTCCCATTCAGAAGTATGGTAGTTGATGGCAAAGGGGATCCTATGTCCTCCACAACAACCGTAATTTCAAGGTTTTGAGCTGTGGGGGTATAAATGGGATAGAAAAAGTAAGAACTCTGCCACATGGTGGGCGGAAAAATATAAAGGGCCTCTGGGTCGGCCGTAGGGTTATTGTCGATACCTCTTCCCTTGGTATACTGCACCACTTGAATAGGCACATTGGATGAAATTTCGGTGTTGGCCTCGCCATTGTCGAATGCATCTCCCGGAATTTCGTACAATATATAGCCGTAACCGAAATTACCAAACAGCGGGGAAGTGATGGTGATGTTTTCAGTACCCAGTTTAGATCGGATGCTCACATTCGCCCCAATGGGACCCAATATCTCGAGGTAATCTCCCGATCCATTGACACCATTGTTACTACATCCATTCAGGTTGTCGAAAGGCAGCGCCGTATTTCGCTGAATGACTTGGGCGGTTACGTACCTGTTGCTCCATCGATTGATGGGTAAATAGGTGGTCATGAGGGCGTCGCAATTGCCGCAAGCACCGATGTTTGAACATGGCACACTCGAAAAGACAGTGATTTTTTTACTGGCCTCAACCACACTCCCCGTTGTGGTACGGCAGTCGATTACGCCAACAGGTTGGTAATCAGCCGTGCACTCGCTAGAACTGGTCCACAAATAAGTCTCTCCTTGATTTAAATTGATGTCGCGTGTAAACGGAGATCCAAATTGATCCCACGAACGAATGGTTACCATAGTATTGTTCTCGGTGGCAATAATGGTGTTGCGAATGGGCTGAAAATTACCATTGCCACGCATCGACAGAACGTAGTTAGTACCCGTGAGATCCAGGGGAATTAGCGACTCCCCATCTGGGGTGAATTGACTGTAATTTAACAAATAAACAGCTACCGGTTTAGGCGAAACCAAGTGAACCGACTTGTTTTCAATATCATCGTCAAATTGGTGATAAGCAACAGCGAAGCCATTGGTTCTGGGTACGGTTATTCGGTAAAACTCCCCGGCCTCTACCGAAAAATATCGTTTTTCATTGAAGAAAGGAAGTTCGATATAGGCGCTGTCGATACAGAATTGAGAAACGACATATATGTAATATTCTTGGCCATTTGCCCCTTGATTTTCGGGAAGCGTGAACCAAAAATCTTTACCCGTCAATGCTTGGGCTTTGGTCTGGCTTACCCCAGTAAAAAACAGGATGGTCAACAATGCAAATAATCTCATCAATGCGCTCAATCTCATCAGAATAACTTGAAGATGGTAAAATTACGATTTTACCTCAAGTCACAGACGAGGGATAGGTTCAATAGTTGGCTTTCATTATAAGCCTAGAAGTGAAAAAATCGATGAATATCAAATAGGACCTGCCAGATTTGAAATGGAATCCAATGGGTTTGGAATGTGGTCTCGCCTTCGGAAACCAACACCTGTCCAAAGCCCATCCTCTCGGTTTGTCAGCATCATTCCGCCGAAGCCTTTGCAAATTAAACGAACCTGCCCTTGTTCACACTATGGGTTCGATAACAATCAACGCGGACAACGGGTGAGCTGGATGAACGTTCCAAAGGAAAGGGAAAGCAGCAAAAAATTCTGATAGATGCGCTGGGGTCAACCAAAGACAATCAACTCTGACCCCTTGCCATTTTGGGCAGGTTACTCCTTGTCGAGGAAACTAATTTGCATCAATACCTTATAAAACCGTGGGTAAATGCAAAGCAAAAAAAAGGGGCTACTCGATTGAGAAGCCCCTGTTTGGAGTAAATCTGAGCGATTACTTGTTTACTGCTTTGGCAAGATCAGCACCTACTTTGAACTTCACAACGTTCTTAGCAGCGATTTTGATTTCTTTACCGGTCTGTGGGTTTCTTCCTTTGCGAGCCGCACGCTTGCTTACAGAAAACGAACCGAAACCTACTAGGGCAACGCGACCGTTTTTCTTAAGTGAAGTGGTAGTGGTTTTTACAAAAGAGTCAAGGGCTCTTTTAGCATCGGCCTTTGATAGACCAGAATCGGCTGCAATAGCATCGATGAGTTCTGCTTTGTTCATTTTTGCTTGGTTTTAAAGGGTTTTATTAATGACTGAAACAAATTTAGCGGAAAACCAATGTCAGTCAAGGTTTTACAAATAAAAATTCAACTTGTGTTGATAAAAACAGGCGCTGAATGCCTTTATTTTTCGTTACAACCCTTACCAATACTGACATACAGAGCATTTTGGTTTATCAACATTTTTCGCCAACGTCTTCAAAATGACCACGGGTCACCAAGAAAAAGGGGCGATTTCACCCCATTTTTAACGCCTTAGTTAAATCGAAACCAGCCATAAATGCACCTGAAGGCAGGCGTTTTTTGCCAGAAAGTTGCAATTCGAGTATTTCGATGGCTGAAGAAGCGGTTCCTACCAGCATGTGTTTGCCCTCTTTGCGAACCTCCCCTACGGGCAGTCGGTGGGACGATTGTCGGGCCGAATACAGCTTGGTATCGATGGCGGTCCCATCGTTCAGGTGCAAAACGGTCCAGGCCCCAGGATAGGGCGACAAACCGCGAATAAAATTGACCACCTCAGGGGCTGGAGCATCCCAGTTGACCTTACATGTATCCTTAAATATTTTTGGGGCTACCTTCCAAGAACCCGAGGTAGGCTGTGGGCGCGGATTTACAGAATTCGATTCGAGCTGATCTAAGGTATCTATGATGATCTCAGGTCCAGCTGCCATCAGTTTGTCGTGTAAACTTTCAGCGGTATCCATTTCGTCGATTGCCACTTCCACTTGAAGCAACAACTGGCCTGTGTCGATCTCTTTTTCAATGAGAAATGTGGTCAGACCTGTAAGGGTTTCTCCGTTGATAATGGCCCAATTGATGGGAGCTGCACCCCTGTAGTGAGGCAAAAGAGAAGCGTGCAGGTTCAAGGTCCCTTTTGGAGGCATAGACCAAACCACCTCAGGCAACATGCGAAATGCTACCACCACAAAAACATCGGCGCGAAGCGATTGGAGAGCCTCCAAGAATGTGGAGTCTTTCAACTTCTCCGGTTGAAGGATGGGAAGTTGATATTGTTCGGCAACCTGTTTTACTGCCGAACCCTGCATTTGCATACCTCTGCCCATCGGCTTATCAGGCATGGTTACTACTCCAACTACCTCGTGTTTACTGTTGCACAAGGCCTCCAGTTGATAAGCGGCGAAAGCCGGCGTGCCCATAAAAACGATGCGTAAACTCATATCTCAAAAGTTCTCCAATTCGACCATTTAAAATAAGCCCATGAAAACAGAGCCAATAATCCAAAGTAAACAAACTCGGCACACCAAATCACAAAGAGATTTTGCGGTTGGTAGATGCATACCCAATAGCAATATATCAGGTATATGACGATGGATACCAATTCTATCCAAAAAGCCCACTTCGTATCCCCTACGCCGGAAACCCCGTTAAATAAAACCATCACGGTGCTGTGAATGAGCATGCTGCTTACGATAAGCCGCAACACGGGAATACTTTGTTCAACAATTAGCGGATCGGTGGTGATGAGGGAAACAATGGTACGCGGGTAGAACAGATAGCCGTGCACAAATACAAATGTTACACAGGTGGAAATCCAGCCTATTTTAACCATGGCGGCCATCACTCCCTTGGCGTCTTTTTGGGCCATTAATCCACTCACAACGGTGCCGGTAGCGCTGCCAAAACCAAATATCGGAATGAAGGCGAGGAAGTAAAGATTGCGTATGACTTGCGATACCGCTAGTTTTTGAGAACCTGTTTTTTCGATGAAGAAGAAAAAGGCCGTCCAAGCAAAGAGCGATATAAATCGCTGACCTATCAAGGGCCCACTCAATCGGAGAAGTTTTTGAATCAAATTAAATCTGACCTTACCCCACCTGAGCAACTCAAACTTGCGCTGAAACTTGCTTGTCGCGGTATACACCACCACGGCAGCAAACGACAGCGATTCAGCACAAGTTGATGCTATGGCTGCTCCATTGGGACCCAGCGCAGGTGCGCCCCATTTGCCGTAGATGAGCATGTAATCGAGTGCGATATTGGCGGTTGCTGTTATCAAGGCCGACCAACCCAGAATGGCTGTCTTACCAAGCCCGGTAAAGTAACCCATGAGCATGGCATTGGGAATAGCCACCAGAAACGCCCAATTTCGGTAATACAGAAAATCGGACATGGCGCCGCGCAGTTCGTCGTCGGCAATCATATCCTGCAGCAAGTACATTCTAATCAGCTGCCCTACACCCAAAAGCAAAATGGAACCCACGACCGAGAGCAGAAATCCGTGTTGTGCAATCCACCCCACCTGCCTGTGTTTGCGCTGTGCCAGTCGTCTGGCTACCAAGATTTGAACTCCGCTTCCAAAACCCTGGCCAACTACAAAGAGCGTAATGAACAACAATCCGCTATTGCCAACCGTATTCAGCGCCAATTCGCCCAACCGTCCCACAAAAACAGTGTTGGTGAAATTGACAACAAATTGAATGAATCCGCCCATCATGATGGGCAGTGCCAGTTGAAAAAGGTACTTGGTCTCGAGGGGCCTGTTATTCAATGAGTTCAGGACGATTAAGTTTGCAGGACCCCAACATTGTATCTCCTTTCAATAGGGGCGTTGTTGGCTGCCGATATTCCCATACTAATTACCTTGCGCGTTTCAGCCGGATCAATGATGGCATCAATCCACAACCGCGCTGCTGCGTAGTACGGAGTTGTTTGGTGATCGTATGCCGATTTGATTTTAGTGAACAATTCGTCCTGTTTTTCTTTGTCGACTTTCTCTCCTTTGGCCTCCATCGAAGCCACTTGTATCTGCATCAATACCTTGGCGGCCTGAGCCCCTCCCATCACCGCAATTTCGGCTGTTGGCCAACCCACGATTAATCGGGGGTCATACGCCTTGCCGCACATCGCGTAATTGGCGGCGCCGTAGGATGCACCCATCACTACGGTAAATTTAGGCACTACCGAGTTCGCCATGGCATTAACCATTTTAGCTCCATCCTTGATGATTCCTGCGTGCTCCGACCGGCTGCCCACCATAAATCCGGTGGCATCTTGCAGAAACACGAGGGGAATACCTTTCTGATTGCATAGCATTACAAACCGGGCTGCTTTGTCGGCGCTGTCGTTGTAAATAACTCCACCAAACTGCATTTCGCCTTTTTTGGTTTTCACCATGGTGCGCTGGTTGGCCACAATGCCCACTGCCC
The DNA here is from genome assembly GCA_036275295.1 of Luteibaculaceae bacterium. Lineage (GTDB taxonomy): Bacteria > Bacteroidota > Bacteroidia > Flavobacteriales_D > Luteibaculaceae > DASUEB01. The sequence goes on from DASUEB010000021.1 coordinate 5,717, forward strand.
AACCGTCGATGCGAGCATAGCCGCAGATGATGGTTTTCCCAACACCTTGTTTGTATTCCGTGAACTCTCCTCCATCCACAAAACAACCAATTATATCCCGTACATCGTAGGGTTTATTGACCGCTGATGGGAACAAACCATAAACGTCTTTTGCACTTCTGGCGGGATCTAGCGGTGCAACCCGATCGAAACCGGCCTGCTGGGGCTTAGCTAGTTTATCCATCAAACGTTTAATGGTATCTAGGCAATCTTTATCGTCCTTAGATTTGTAATCGCAAACACCACTGATCTCCGTGTGCGTGGTTGCACCGCCCAAGGTCTCGTTATCAATATCCTCACCAATAGCCGCTTTCACGAGATAAGATCCGGCCAAGAATATGGTACCGGTTTTATCAACGATGAGGCTTTCGTCGCTCATAATCGGAAGATAAGCCCCGCCTGCGACACAACTGCCCATTACCGCAGCAATCTGAGGAATTCCCATGGAGGACATGTGTGCATTATTGCGGAATATTCTTCCAAAGTGCTCTTTATCGGGGAATATTTCATCCTGCAAGGGCAAGTAAACACCGGCGCTGTCAACCAAATAGACTATGGGAATTCGGTTTTCCATGGCAATTTCTTGTGCGCGTAGGTTCTTTTTTGCTGTGATCGGAAACCAAGCCCCTGCCTTTACAGTGGCATCGTTTGCCACCACCAAGCACTGTCGGCCTTTGATATAACCCATCACAACTACCACTCCTCCACTGGGACAACCGCCGTGTTCGGGATACATCTCGTCGCCCACAAAAGCCCCTATCTCAAATCGATCTGTATTTTTGTCCAAGAGATAATCAATCCGTTCGCGTGCGGTCATCTTGCCCTGTTCGTGCTGCTTTGCCATTCGCGATTTGCCACCTCCCTCATATATCTTGGCCAGCTTACGCTCCATTGCCGAGATAAGCAGGCGCATTTTGTCATCGTTCTTGTTGAAATCGAGATTATCGGTTGTCATACTTGAATTTTGTGCTGCGAAATTAATCGAGATGCGATAAATAACTACACCCTTGCCATATTACTCCGTCAAATTAGACGGCAATCGAGGATTTTTAACGTAATTTGGAGTGGTAATAACACACGAATATGAGAACAAGCATTTTGTTTTGCGGCGCTCTTTGCGCACTCGCCATCGGCATGGGTTCATGCAGTGCCGACGGCAGTGGGGACTTCACCCCAAACATTTTCTCGTTGGAAGACGACATCAACTTCGGTCGACAGGCTGACAGCGCCATTATGGCTAACCCCGCCGAGTACCCGGTGCTTAATCGAGCTCAATTTCCCGCCAGTTACGCGTACATCGAAAAAATCCGAAACAAAATTCTCAACAGTGGGCAAGTGTTTTACAAAGACAAGTTTGCCTGGGAAATTAAAATAATCCGCGACGACAACACCTTAAATGCGTTTTGTACACCCGGTGGATACATCTATGTATACACCGGTTTGATTAAATTCTTAGACCATGAAAGCGAATTGGCAGGTGTGCTCGGACACGAGATGGCGCATGCCGATCGGCGCCACTCTACCGATCAGCTGACCCAGCAATTGGGTTTAAGCACCCTGTTAGACATTGTGTTGGGCAAAAATCAAGGAGCTTTGTCCAACATCGGTCAAACGCTCCTTTCTCTTAGTTTTTCTCGAAATCAAGAGAGTGAAGCAGACGATTACAGCGTGATGTACCTCTGTCCTACCGACTACAGTGCCAATGGGGCCGCTGGTTTTTTCGACAAACTCATATCGCAGGGATCTTCGGGAGGTACTCCTACCTTTTTGAGCACACACCCCGGACCTGAGGATCGGGTGACCAAAATCAATTCCAAACGCAACGACCTAGGCTGCACTGGTTCTAATAATTACGACGCCGACTACAGCAATTTCAAGGCCGGTCTACCCAACTAAAACGACCGTTGACGAATGATTACCTCGGTCGCACCATAGCCGTATAGCTGATAAGATGCATCGTGGAAATCAACATTGGGATAAAACTCCAGTAACTGGCGAATCTCCGCCCGCAACACCCCTTGACCCACGCCGTGTATGAAAATTGCACGGCGTTTTTTTTGCTCAATGGCCTTTTGTAACATGCGCTCAAACATGCGAAGTTGAATCTCAACGATTTCGCCGTTGCTGAGTTTCTTCGGGTGGTCAACCAAATTTTCGATATGCAGGTCGACTTCGAGCACATCAGGTCCGTGTTTTACAAAGGCAGGAGCCGAAAGGGCCTCCAGTTGCAACTTACTCCGTTTGACTTGATCTTTGGCTGCGGCTATGCTAATGTCGTACTCATCAATGCGGTCAATAGCTTTTGAAAAAGCGGGATGTTCCTTCATCAGCTCATTGCCTCTTACAATGTAATCAAACCCATTTTCGTCCTCTACTTTCACTCTGCCATCTGGAAAGACCTCAATAACCGTTGCTTTATTGGTATCATTAACAAACAGCACTTTATCACCCTTTTTGTAGGTCATGGAAATATTCAGTTAGTTTCGCAAAAATAACGTTAATCCAACTGCATGAGCGAGAAAATTGGACCGTGGACCTTACTCAACAGCACACTAGCATACGAGAACCCTTGGATACGAGTGGATCACCAAGAAGTTTTGAACCCAAATGGAAATCCCGGGATCTATGGAAAAATACACTTTAAACATGTGGCCATAGGAATCGTGGCCATCGACGATGAGAAAAACACGTGGCTGGTCGGACAATTTAGATACCCATTAAACACCTATTCTTGGGAAATTCCAGAAGGAGGAGGTCGCCTTCATGTTGACCCCCTGGAAGAGGCAAAAAGAGAGTTATTGGAGGAATGCGGTATTGAGGCTCGTCGTTGGGAACGCATACAAGAAATGCAGCTCAGCAATTCGGTTAGCGATGAGATAGGAGTAATTTTCTTGGCCACCGACCTCTCTGTAGGGGCCAATTCGCCTGAAGATACTGAGCAACTGGAAATCAAGAAAATACCTTTTAGCGAAGCCTTGCAAATGGTACTGAACGGCTCAATAACCGACAGCTTATCGGTTGCAGGTATCCTTAAAGCTCATTATATCCTTCAGGAGCGCGATCGCGATGTCACGTCGATCTGAATTTGACGTTTTTACAGCTCTCAGTCGCTTACGCCCTTGTTGAATAAAATATAGCCAAAATTGAGCACAAAACTCAGCGGATATTTCTCGCGTTCGTAGTAATTCAGGGCCATTGAAACCGGACCTATGGGGCTGTGGTAAACCACCGCGCCGGAGAAAATATTAAAGCGCTGACCCAATAGCGATCCAAATTCCGTTCGCTGTCCGTCGTTGATCAGCAGGGCATTCACGGGCTGAAACAGATAGGCACTGGCGCGCAGGTCAAGATTTTTCTTGAGCTCAAATACCGTTTGAAAACCAAGAGCAATGAATTTATTAGCTCTGAAATTGGACAAAAATAAAGTCTTGCTCTCAGGGATGGGTTGAAAGGGAGTGTTGAAGATCAGGTTTGCCTGATAATTGCTGAACACGTACTGTGAGTTGAGCACCAAATCGGCCGAATACCCTAATTTAATATATCGAACGGTTTTAAAAAAGTTTTGATGGCTCAGCGCCAGTTGAATCCAGTCCTGGTTTTGGCGCGATATCCTGTCTGATAGCGAAGTTGAGCCTGGAGTGGTAGTCTCGGTACCGTTGAACCAGCGCAGTTGTAATGACCAGTAATCGCCGGCTGAGGCCCACTGTTTTCTGTTCAAAGTGCTTCTCTCAAAACGCAAACCGCTTGTAAATCCACTGAATCGCGTAACATCGGCCGTATCGGTTGACAAAAAAGCATCGGTCAGGTAATATTGACCCTCTTGGCGAAATGATTTGAAATCCGCAGACAATTTGGATTTGTATCCCACGGGGGCTGAGAATCGGAGCGTCCCGTAGTTTTCTTCGAAAAGAATATAGGTGGGTTTGACCAATTCAAAAAACGAGGTTTTGGCTCTGAAATAATCCGATCTGTTTAAACAGTAAGAGGCCTCCACCTCAATGGGAATCCGCCAGCCACTGGTAAGCCTACCCGCCGCCATGAGCGAACCGTAGTACTTTCCAAAATACGAATTGACCTCCAGCTCGTAGGAAGATGTCTGTAAAAAATTGTATTTCAATCCTATAAACCCTGTGTTGATAGGTTTAGAACTCACATTGCCACCTACATTTATTTGAAAATCCTTTTCCTTCTCTACCTCCAATTCCAACGCGTATTTCTTGGTTTGTGGATTGTAATGAACTCCGGGATAAGCGTATTTGATGTTTTCGTCTTGAAGCAATTTGTTGAATCGATCGCGCACCACATCGGCCGTCAACGCTTGCAGGCCCGACGAGAGCGATTTTCTTACGTAATAGCTTTGAGAAGGAGAAAGCCCACGCACATCAAACGATTCGAAGACAAGAGGAGGTTTGCGGTCGTTAAAGGTTTTGCGTTTTAACTCCACATCGGAAGGATCCGCGCGGCGATGGAGCTGGGTTTTAATTTCCGCTATTTTAAACTTTGCCGCTTCGTAACCCGCTTCAATTCTCGACTGCAAATCGCTGTATTCAAAAGCTGATCCGGTAAGAAGCGGTTCGATGAGAACGCCGTCTTTGCCTTTCAAACTGTAATCGGTCGCTTTGACCAACATATTCTTGAGCTGCGACAGCAGATCGTCGATCTCTGGCGGGTCATAGTTGTACGAAACATTACTTCCGATGATGTAATCGGGGTTGAATGCTGAAATGGCTATGTCGACTGGAAAATTGTTGTACAGCCCCCCATCAAACAAGATTTTGCCATCCGTGAGCACCGGTTTGTAGTAAAAGGGATACGTCGCCGAAGCTCGAATAGCCTTATTTAACTGGCCGTGAAAGAACACCACTGTTTTTTTATCGGCGATGTCAGCAGCCACGCATCGAAAAGGGACAAACAAATTGCTAAACACTTCATCGCTCACGGCGTTGGCACCTGCACAAACCTCCATGAGTCTGTAATCCAAACCCGCCGGGTAAACTACACCAGTAGGTAAGGCACTGGTAATGGGGCTATTTTTTGAAAAACGAATGTGCCCCATCGAAGCGTCTGGGTACCCTTTTCGGAAGTAATAAACCGATTTTTCGTTGAGCTCGCCTTGTATATCGTTTATGAAGTCCTCGTCGGTAAGCAGCTGTTCTATGGTGACTGGTGAATAACCTGCTGCGTATAGCCCACCCACAATGGCGCCCATCGAAGTACCCGCTATAAAATCGATGGGTATACTGTCTTCCTCCAAAGCACGAAGCACACCAACATGGGCCAAACCGTTGGACCCCCCGCCCGAAAGCACAACGGCTACCCGCTGAGCCTGACTTGCCACAGAGCAAAGTGCAAAACAAATAACGGCTAGAAGCGAATGGAGATACATCATGTACCGCTAATTAACGCAAAGATTCGGCAAGTGCCAGCACATGATGAGGCGAAAATTGCAATCGACTCCCATACCAACTGAACATCTCACCATCGACTATCGCCAATTTTGCATTCGGAAGCCAGGCTTTTAGCAGCGGTATGTGCGAAGGCTTGAAGGGAAATGGCTCTGATGACAAAAAAACCAGATCGGGGTTGAGCGAGGCCATATACTCCTCTGAAAGTACGGGATAACGCTTCATCGATTCAGGAAGAGCCGAATTCAAACCGATGTGTTTGAGAAAAAACGAAATAAATGTGTCGCTTCCCACACTCATGTATGGATCCTTCCAAATCAAATAAAGTGCGCTTTCCCCGCCAAAAAGTCCTTTGATTCGGTGCATGGCAACGGCAATCTCTTCCCACACCTTGGAGGCACTCTGGGCACCCAAGGTGCTTAAGCTGGTGATTACTTGACATACATGATCCAAGTCGTCAATTTCAGTTAGCCAAACGTCAACTCGTTCGGCCAACGCAAGCACCTGATCGCGTTGATTCTCCTCTTTATTGGCAATGACCAGGGTTCTGGCACCATGTCCAATTTCATCGATTCTTACATTCTTAGTCCCTCCAACGATTGGAACAGCATGAAGTTGACGTGCCGGATGAATGCAAAATTTGGTCCTGCCGGCCATTCTTTCGCTCAAGCCCACTGCGCACAGGAGCTCCGTTAGACTGGGTACCAGACAAACCAAATCTGCTTCCCGGTAAAGGCTGAGATCAACCTGATTGCCCGTAATGAGCATTACGCCATGGCTTTTATAATGTCCGCTCGGGTGATGATGTAGGTATTGTCGGTTTTAAAATCTTTTACCAAAACGGCATCGGTTTCACCGACCAGGGTCTGGGCGAGCGATTTAACGGGCGTGGTGATATCCATAAATGGAAATGCAGGCAGCATCACCTCACCAACGGTTTTTTGTTTGGTAGCAGGTTGGTCAACCACCAAGCGGTAAAGACCTTGCTCCGTCACAGATCCTACTATTCGACCCTGTTTGGTAACCGGAATTTGACTGAAATCATTTTGGGTCATTTGGTTCAAAGCCTCGCTTACCAGGGCATCGGTTTCGATCGTCATCACCTTGCCTTTTTTACCACCTACTAAATCTTTAGCGCTTAAACCGGTAACATCCAAGAACCCTTTTTCCAACATCCATTCGTCGTTGAACATCTTGCCCAAGTATCGTGTGCCGTGATCGTGAAAGATTACCACCACCACATCACCCGGCTTAAACATGTGTTTCATTTGAATGAGTCCTGCCACCGCTGACCCCGCGCTATTACCTGCAAAAATACCCTCTTGGCGTACAATCTCCCGGGTATAAATGGCAGCGTCCTTGTCGGTTACCTTTTCGAAGTGATCGATGATGGTAAAATCTACGTTGGCAGGTAAAAGATCCTCTCCAATACCCTCGGTAATGTAAGGATAGATCTCGTTTTTATCGAAAATACCGGTTTCCTTGTATTTTTTAAATACCGATCCATAGGTATCAATTCCGAGTATCTTGATGTTGGGATTTTTTTCTTTGAGGTATTTTCCGGTACCGCTGATGGTACCACCGGTTCCCACGCCCACTACCAAATGGGTGATTTTGCCTTGGGTTTGTTCCCAAATCTCGGGACCCGTTGATTCGTAATGCGCTTGGGCATTGCTTAAATTATCGTATTGGTTGGGTTTCCATGAATTGGGGACCTCCTTCTCGAGTCGCGATGACACGGAGTAGTACGACCGTGGGTCCTCGGGATCCACATCAGTAGGACAAACGATTACCTCAGCTCCGAAGGCCTTCAAAGCATCTACTTTTTCTTTCGACTGTTTATCGGTAGTGGTGAAAATACACTTGTAACCCTTGATAATGGCTGCAATTGCCAAACCCATACCGGTGTTACCGCTGGTACCCTCGATGATGGTTCCTCCGGGTTTTAATTTACCGCTGCGCTCCGCGTCTTCAATCATCTTCAGAGCCATACGGTCTTTGATCGAATTGCCCGGATTAAAGGTTTCTACCTTGGCATACACCTCGGCGGGAATATCGAGGGTAATCCGATTTAACCTAACCATGGGAGTATTACCAATGGTCTCTAAAATATTGGAGGCAACTTTCAACATACAGTTCAATTATACGGTTTAGGGCACTGATTTTGATTCAAGGCAAAATTAAACGATTAAAATAGACTCAAAAACAGCAATTTTAAACTTTATCAACGAAGCAAGAATTCCATCGCGTCTCGGTTAATCATCGAACGCCGTTACTTAAAAAACCACAACTCACTAACAATCAATCATATCGAATGGCCTTCAGGGGATTCATTCGAGCCACCAGCCAAGCAGGTATCAACAATACCGTGAAAGAAACCAGCAGCAATCCTGCATTCAACAACAGAAACCATTGCCACTCCCAACTTACCGGAACGGCGTGCACGTAGTATTGCTCCTCTGGAAGGGTAAAAAGCTCTGTCTTCCACTGAAGCGTCAATAGCGAAAAACCAATGACATTGCCCCAGAACACTCCTTTTCCTACCAGCAGTGTACCGTACCAAACAAAGACCCGTTGCAACAGGGCTGCTCTAGATCCCAAGGCCTTCATCACCCCAATCATTTGTGATTTTTCCAAAATGATAATCAAGAGCGCCGAACTCATATTTACCAGCGCCACCGCAGCTAGCAGGAAGATGATCAAATACACGTTTACGTTGAGGATCTCAAGCCAACTGAATATTTCAGGTGAATCCTCTTCTGCGGTTTGATACGTCAATTCAACCGGTAATTGATCATCCAAAAACTTTGTAAACTGGCCTGCATGAGAGGGGTCCGACAGAATAAACTCGTATCCATCAGCCCATTGATGGTGATTGTCTTTTGAGAAAGTAGTATCTGCCCGTCGACTAGCAAGCGTTATCGACAAGCTGTTGTCGGCCGAAGAAACCTGGACCGAGGCACTATCGCTGGAGCGGTAGACCCCCGGATTTTTTTGATCGCCCGACCATTTGATATCGTATGGACGCTCACCGCCAAATACCTCCAACTGGACATCCACATCGCCGCGATGGTTGACTTGCCCTACCCAACTCACCTCCATACCTTGTTTAGCGAGTTTCTGGGCCCAAGGCAACGATATAAAGACAAAACGCTCATCGAATGGCGGCATGCCCGTATGATAAATGCCTACCACTTTTACCTTTCTCGAGGGTCCAGGTTTACCCGACCTCACCACGTACAAGCGGCTGCTCTGCCCGACGGACAGTCCTAATTTGGCTGCCAACGATCTGGAGATAATTACCTGCGCATCACCCAATGTCGACAGCTCTTTAGCGCAGCCGGTATCTGGATACTGCGCAATGAGGTGCTTTTGGAAAGCGGAGTCGATACCTTTGCACACCACGCCGGTAAAATCGCTTTTATTCTGCAGGAGTCCCTGCAACTGCACAAAGGGCTGCGCCATACTGACCGAGGGATGCGCTTTGAGTCTTTCTAACAATGCGTGGTCAATAACAATAGGATGGCCCGCTGCGCGTTCGTTCTTGAGGTCCACTACTTTTACGTGCGAATGAAAGCCAGAAACTTTTTGGGTTATTTTGCGTTGAAATCCGGTCACCACTGCGATGGATACTAACATAACCGCCACTCCGATGGCAATGCCGCCCACCGCGATGCTAACAATGGGTTTCGACAAGGCATTGGCATTATCTTGGCCAGCCATCAATCGTCTGGCTATAAACAACTCTAAGTTCAATGTACAAGAATAGGCTCTACTGCAAAGCTACATTTAAAACCTTTTGTGCGCTTATGTTTAGCGCGATATGCGCCGTTTCCAGTGCACAAAACCAGGTAAAGGTCGGCGCTGAGCGATTGGACGCATACATGCCGGTCTTGGTTGGCCAACGAGTGGCGTTGGTAGCCAATCAAACCTCTTTGGTTGGCGAAACCCACTTGCTGGATACCCTATTGTCGCTTGGAGTTGAAATAAAAAAGGTTTTTACCCTAGAGCACGGTTTTAGGGGATCGGCCGATGCTGGAGAGCGCGTAGAATCGAGCTTCGACGCCAAAACCGGCGTTAGAATGGTTTCCATCTATGGCAAAGACAAAAAACCCAAGGCTGAAGAACTCAAGGATATCGACTGGATTGTTTACGACGTGCAAGACGTGGGTGCTCGATTCTACACCTACATCTCCTCACTCCACTACATCATGGAGGCCGCAGCCGAACAAAAGAAAAAAATACTCATCCTCGACCGCCCTAATCCCAACGGGTATTACATCGATGGCCCAGTTTTGCAATTGAAGTACAAATCTTTTGTTGGCATGCACCCCGTTCCGGTAGTGCACGGCATGACGATTGGAGAATACGCTAAAATGATCAATGGTGAAGGCTGGCTGCTGAACGGGATCAAAGCCGAATTGAAAGTGATTCCATGTGCTAAATACACTCACAAAACCCGTTATCAGCTTCCCATTAAACCATCGCCCAATCTGCCCAACATGCAATCGGTGTACCTCTACCCTTCCCTGTGTCTCTTTGAAGGCACCACGGTTTCGGTGGGTCGAGGAACCGATGCGCCTTTTCAGGTTTTTGGCTCACCTGATCTGGAGGGTTATGACTATACCTTCACACCTACCAGCCGTGAAGGCGCTAAATTCCCGCCGCACAAAGATCAGGTCTGTTACGGTGTTGATCTGAGAAAGTTCGATATGCGCTACCTCAATCAACTCAATATCGACTGGCTTATAAATGCCTACGAATCGTCGGTTAATAAAGGGGCTTTTTTCACCGATTTCTTTATACGACTCGCTGGAAACGATCAATTAAAAAACCAAATCATTTCGGGCATCTCTGAAGACGTAATTCGGGCCTCATGGCGGGATGAAATTGCGTCGTTCAAATTGATGCGCAAGAAATACCTGCTTTACAGCGATTTTGAATAAAACTTCAAACCAGAGGTCCTTAAAAAGACATGAGCCTCGACGACCTAAAGAAATACAATAAACCCTAAGCCATAAAAAAAACCACAACTTTCGATTGTGGTTTTTTTTATTTCTCGCGACTCGCGAATGGATTGCCTCATGGCCAGCCTCTCCAGAACCTCGCCCACCACTCTCTGTGCAAGGAGCGTTAAAATCTTCGTCTGGTCTACCTTCGTCTTTCGCGAAAGAATCAGCGCACAGCCAAGCGCATAAGGGTGTGGGTTAAAGATATCAAGGTTGCGTGCGACCGGGATACACTTTCAGCGCCTCCCTCAACACTTCAACGGCATTTTTAAGCGCTGTTTTGTTTAATACATAGGCCAATCTTACCTCGTTCTTGCCCTTGCCCGGACTGGCGTAAAAGCCTGTAGCAGGCGCCATCATGACGGTTTGGTTGTTGTATTGGAAAGACTCCAAAATCCACTGGCAGAACTTATCGCTATCATCAATTGGCAATCGAGCAATCGCATAGAATGCACCACCTGGTTTTGGACATAAAACGCCGGGAATCTCGTTCAGCCCATCCACAAGCAAGTTACGGCGCTGAACGTACTCCGATTTAACGGCATCGAAGTACGACTGAGGAGTTTGCAATGCGGCTTCGCTGGCAATCTGTCCGAAGGTTGGAGGTGAAAGACGAGCCTGCGCAAATTTCATGGCGGTAGCCATAACCTCCTTATTTTTAGATATCAATGCTCCTACTCTCGCCCCGCACATGCTGTAACGCTTTGAAACACTATCGATCATAAGCACATGCTGATCGAGACCTTCCAGCTGCATGGCTGAATAAGGCAATGCCCCGTCGTAGCAAAATTCGCGGTATACTTCGTCCGAAATTAAATACAAATTGTACTTCAGGACCAGCTCACGCAATTGAAGCAATTCTTCCTTGGTATATAGATATCCCGTTGGATTTCCCGGGTTGCAGATCAGAATACCCTTGGTCTTGGGTGTAATGTTTTTTTCAAACTCACTGATAGCGGGCAATGCAAAGCCGTTTTCAATCGATGAACTCACAGGCACCACTTGTACGCCGGCACTTTGGGCAAAGCCATTGTAATTGGCGTAGAAGGGTTCAGGTATAATGACCTCATCACCGGGATTGAAACAAGTCTGCATGGCAATGGTTAGCGCCTCAGACCCTCCATTGGTAACAATGATTTGCTCGTGATTCACGGCGATTTCAAAACGGGCATAGTAGGCTGCCAAACCGCGTCGGTAGCTCTCAAAACCAGCCGAGTGGCTGTATTCAACCACCTTCAAATTCATGTTGTGCATGGCATCCAACACCACCTGCGGCGTTTCAATATCGGGTTGACCAATATTGAGGTGGTATACAGTTACCCCATTTGCTTTGGCTTGCTCAGAATAAGGAACCAGTTTGCGTATGGGCGAAGAGGGCATTTTTAACCCGCGATCTGAAATGGTTAAAACCGACATAGATACTAGAATAAATAGGTTGCAAAGGTAACTAATCGCGTCTTCGTTTCACCATAAATTTAAACTTGAAAAACGCGGGGTTATTAGAGGCATTTGAGAACAAATCAACCTTGCGCTGTTGCAGTCCAACTTTTCCTTCGGTATCGAAGAAAACCGCAACGGAGTCAACGGCTCCCGGGGCGATTGGCCGCAGGGGAAAAAAAACGCGCGTGCATTTACAAGCCACCTTGGAGTCGGTAAAGATAAGGGGCTGATTTCCATCGTTGCTCACGGCGATTTTAAAACGCACAGGGTCGCCCTCTCTCACCGAAGGGAGCTGCACCGTGTTCTGATGAAAGCGCACCACGGGCTGTGCCAATACATTGCAGGTAGCAAAGAGAAAGGTGAAAAACAAAAGTTTATTGACCATACCGCAAAAAAAACCGCCTGGAGTGCTCATGTCCAGGCGGTAATTTAAAGAAACAGAAAACAGATATTGGGGTTGTTGTAGATTAGTTTTTATCTACAGGAGCTCCGGCAGGAACCGCCTTAACAGGCGTGCTACCTTCGGCTGTAGCGGCTACATTACCTTTGATACGCAAAACCAAGTTAGGCTCGTTTTTGGCATTCGAGGTGATGGTAACCGATTTGTTGATCGGACCTGGGCGATTGGTGTCGTAGCGAACTTTAATTACGGTAGATTTCCCGGGCATAACAGGTTCGCGAGACCACTCAGGCACCGTGCAACCACAAGAACCCTTTGCATTTGAAATGATCAACGGCTCATTACCGGTGTTTTTCAACACGAATTCGCAGTATGGATCACCACCTTGCTTAATTTCGCCGTAATCGTGTACTTCCTTATTGGCTTGGATCACAGCGCCGCCATTTACGGCTGCTGGCGCGTTTTGAGCCTGAACAGTGAATACAGATGCTACTAGACAAACTGTTGCTAAGAGTAATTTTTTCATGGTTGGTTTTCGATTGATCTTAATTACATCCCAAAGATACCTACCCCAACCTTATGTGAACGGACCTTAACAAATCATTAACACCCCGTGTTTTCAAGCCACCAGCGAGCGGCCATTCAGGGGCTTTGGGATAAATCCGTCAATCGACTTGCAACTTTTAACCCGTTGTAATTCAACCGGATTATTGCAATTGCTCAACAGGTAGATCTTGAATTTTTTCTTGAACTCAGGATCCAATTGTTCAAATTTATCCAAAAAATCAAAACCACTCATTTGTGGCATATACAGATCCAGAAAAACCACCACGGGCTTATCTGCGTCGGCGTACACGCCTTTTTGAAGTGCCTGATCTAAATACATCAGGGCGTTATTGGGATTCATAAACGCCAACAGATTGTCGGCATAGTGATTTCGAAGAAGTAAACTGCGGTTCAACATCAACTCCAATCGATTGTCATCGATTAAAATAGCGCTTTCATAATGCGGCATATCATCGGTGTGAGTGGTCTCGGGGGTAGTTACTGCGTTCATGGGTAGAGAATTAATGTATGCTCGAAAATACATTTTGTTAGCGCTTTGTCTGTATGCCGTTCTTCGGTTGACGGGTCTTTCTCTTTAGATCGACAGCTTTCATCGTTAAAATGCGCAAGCCCCCTTTAATCAGATCAAGTTTACTAATTTCGCAGCCACTAGAAACAATATGGAAATACCCAGCAAATACGACCCTACGGCGGTTGAAGACAAATGGAATTCTTTTTGGGCTGAAAACGAGCTATTTCGTTCCACCCCTGACGATCGGCCTTCCTACACGGTGGTCATTCCGCCACCCAACGTGACAGGTGTATTGCACATGGGCCATATGCTCAACAATACCATTCAAGACGTTTGTGTTCGCCGTGCGCGTCAAATGGGTTACAATGCCTGTTGGGTGCCTGGCACCGACCACGCATCGATTGCTACGGAGGCCAAGGTGGTGCAACTGCTTCGTCAGCAGGGCATCAAAAAAAGCGACCTGTCGCGAGAAGACTTCCTCAAACACGCCTTTGAGTGGAAAGACAAATACGGCGGCATCATTCTGAGCCAATTGCGCAAGCTGGGTGCATCAGTCGATTGGAAACGCACCGCATTTACCATGGACGATGCCTATTACCAAGCGGTTATTCGGGTGTTTGTCGATTTGCACAAAAAAGGATATATCTACCGCGGTTTGCGCATGATCAACTGGGATTGTGAGGCCAAAACAGCGCTTTCTAACGAGGAGGTTATCTATCAGGAAAACGGCGAAACCAGTTTGCTATACCACGTTCGCTATGCCATTGAAGGCAGTGGCGAAACGCTTACCATAGCCACGCAACGCCCGGAAACCATAATGGGCGACGTTGCCATTGCCGTAAATCCGTCCGACGAGAGATACAAGCACCTCATTGGCCATTTTGCCTTGGTCCCAATGATCGATCGCAGAATTCCCATTATTGCCGACGATTATGTGGAGAAAGATTTTGGCACCGGCTGTTTGAAGGTAACCCCCGCCCACGATCCAAACGACTACGAAATTGGTCAGCGCCATAAACTCCCGGTTATTGACACCATCAACGACGACGGAACACTGAATGAAAAATGTGAGCTACCCGAGTACGTGGGGTTAGACCGTTTTGAGGTGCGGAAAAAAGTCGTTGCTCGACTTAAAACCGAAGGCCTGCTCGTTAAGGAAGAGGAATTCATTACCCGAATAGGTCGTTCTGAACGGACTCAAACGGTGGTAGAGCCTAAGCTGAGTTTGCAGTGGTTTATCAAAATGAAAGACATCTCTCAACAAGCCCTTCAAGCGGTTGAGTCGGATGAAATTAAGTTGCATCCAGCCAAGTTTAAAAATACGTATCGCCATTGGATGGAGAATGTTCGCGATTGGTGCATCAGCCGTCAGCTCTGGTGGGGTCATCGCATACCGGCGTATTACTTTGGTTCAGGTGAAAACGACTTTGTAGTAGCCGAATCCGAAACAGAAGCGCGCCACCAGGCAGCGGATCGACTCGGGATAAACCCCGCGGAAGTGCAACTTCGACAAGATGAAGATGTACTCGACACATGGGCTTCTTCGTGGCTTTGGCCTATTGCTGTATTTGATGGATTCAACGATGATTATTTCGACAAAAAGACGGGTAAAATCAACCTATCAGCCAACAAAGAACTCAGCTACTACTACCCGACCAAAGTACTGGTAACGGCTCCGGAAATTCTGTTCTTTTGGGTGGCCAGAATGATCATTGCCGGCTACGAATACCTCGACATGCCTCCTTTCGCCGATGTGTATTTGCACGGCATTGTGCGCGACAAACAAGGTCGAAAAATGAGCAAATCGCTCGGCAATTCACCTGATCCCCTGGATTTGATTAAGACTTACGGAGCCGATGGAACCCGAGTGGGTATGTTGCTGAGTTCTCCAGCCGGAAACGACCTCCTATTCGACGAATCGCTGTGCGAACAAGGCCGCAACTTCTCCAACAAGATTTGGAACGCGTTTCGACTGGTTTCGGGTTGGGAAGCCGCGAATATCGAACAACCTGCCAGCGCGTCGTTTGCCATTGAATGGTTTGAAAGCCGATTCAATCAACAGTTGCAATTGATCAACGAAAGCTACGATAAATACCGAATTTCAGAAGCCCTAATGATTACCTACAAACTCATTTGGGATGACTTCTGTTCGTGGTACCTCGAATTGATTAAACCGGCGTACCAACAACCCATCGACCTCAAAACGCTCTCGGCAACGAAAAAGATATTTGAGCGAATATTGGGAATCTTGCACCCGTTTATGCCGTTTATCACCGAGGAAATTTGGCAATATTTGACCGATGATCAAGTGAAAACCTGCTGCTCACTGAGCCAGTGGCCAACCGGTGGCATGGTAAACCAGTCGATTATCGACCAATTCGAATCATCGGCGCAGGTCATTGCCGAGATACGCACCATTCGCCTTCAGAATAACCTCCCAAACAAGGAAAAACTAACCCTGTTCCGCAGAGGGTCAGAGGGACAGGCCATTCACGAGGCCGCAGTGCAAAAACTTGGCGGTTTGGAACAGATTATAGACACTGCCGATAAGGTTGACAATGCCTACACGTTCATCTCGGGCAGAACCGAGTTCTTTATACCTTTTGGGCAGAACGTCGACATTGAGGCTGAGCGCCAGAAACTGCAGGACGAATTGACTTACACCCTAGGTTTTCTGGAGCTCGTGATGAAAAAACTCAACAATGAGAAATTCGTCAGCAGCGCTCCAGCGGCTGTGATCGATAATGAGCGCAAGAAAAAGGAAGACGCTGAATCTAAAATCGCCATTTTAACCGATAAACTCAGCGCATTGAAATAAAACAGTGTTCTAGGACTAATAAAGCAGTAAAGGGCGGTCTCAATTCCATGAGTCCGCCCTTTTTTCTGGGGGTACAAGTCCATACACGCTACTAGACAAGTTTCAACTGCGGAGTGTAATCACCGGAACAGGTCCGCAAAAGGTGGTTTGGTGCTTAGGTCCTTTGGGGTGAATCAAACGACTCCAGAAATGCGCAGACCTTCGTGTGGTGTCAACCATAATGATGTCGCTTGGATAAAGTGTGTGAACATCCGATAAATCACTCCGCAAAGACGGTAGCTGATAGGATTGAATACGGTAGCGAATTTCGGTATTTACAACGGCTAGCTGAGCTTTTACGGCCGATAGAAATCCGGCGTTTTTATGGGTCTGAAGGATGTCAAATTCTATCCCGCCCCGCTCCTGCAGGGAGGAAATGATGTCGATAGCTGAATCACTCAGCCGATCGAATGTATCGGAAAGGATCACCATTTTGCGCAGGGTAACAAACGCGTTGTTTTGCCGAACGGTTAATACAGGCCGATTGCAATCGAGCTCGTAAGCCATCCCGTGATCGTCCCATGTCGAAGTGAGAAAATTGTCGTTTCTAATTCCAATTACCAGCAAATCAGGCGAGAACTCATCGATCAATCGCTGGGCGGTTTCCTCTTCTCTGCCCCATTG
>DASUEB010000022.1:0-2628 GCA_036275295.1 Luteibaculaceae bacterium
AGTGGAGAATACTCCCGAAGCTTCGGGAAACCGGTGACCTCTTCTCAGAAGGATCTAAATAAAAAATTATCCGGACTTGGGTGGTTTCAGTGGAGAATACTCCCGAAGCTTCGGGAAACCGGTGACCTCTTCTCAGAAGGATCTAAATAAAAAATTATCCGGACTTGGGTGGTTTTTGTGGAGAATACTCCCGAAGCTTCGGGAAACCGGTGACCTCTTTCCAAGAGGATAAAAATAAAAAACCACCCTGACTTGGGTGGTTTTAGTGGAGAATACTCCCGAAGCTTCGGGAAACCGGTGACCTCTTCCCAAAAGGATCAAAATAAAAAACCACCCAAGTCAGGGTGGTTTTTGTGGAGAATACCGGAGTCGAACCGGTGACCTCTTGCATGCCATGCAAGCGCTCTAGCCAGCTGAGCTAATCCCCCATTGAAGTGATTACTGCTTGTTTAAGCGGTGGCAAATGTAATGAAAGGAGAATTTATTTGCAAATATCAACCGCTTTATCAGAGGATATTCATAAACAAGGTTGGATACAGTCCGCCGATGAGTACCGCTGCTAATGCGATTATGGCCAATGCCCAGGTGGCAGGACTCAATTTCTCGCTGTTTTCGTTGGAGGTATGCTGATATAACGTGGCGATAACACGAACATAGTAGTACGCACCCACTATCGACCCGACGATGGCGATGATGATGATCCAGAATAAATTCACTTCCAAGGCAGTCTTAAACAGATAGAATTTGGCCATGAATCCCGAAAGAGGTGGAATCCCTGCCAGCGATAATAAGGCAATAGACAGGGCAAATCCCATGAAAGGTCGCTTTCGGCCAAGTCCTTTGAGCGCATCAAATTGAATATTGCTCGCTGAACCCGAAGCGGCTATAATTAGGCTAAATGCCAGCACCGATGACAAGGAATACGATATGGAATAGAATAAAATGGCATCGGCAGCCTTTTGATTGAGGGTTAACACGGCTAAAAGCATGTAACCGGCATGTGAGACACTTGAATAGGCCAAGAGGCGTTTAATACCGTTTTGGTACAGAGCGGTGATATTGCTGGCAAGAAGCGTCAAGGCGGTGATTATCCACAGGGCGTCGTACCAAATGCCTTCCAAGGGGGCGAGTGTCGACTGGAACAGCTTGAACATGGCCGCAAAAGCCGCTGTTTTCACCACGGTCGACATCAGGGCTGTTGCAATAGTTGGCGAACCCTCATATACATCAGGCGCCCAAAAGTGGAACGGAACCGCTGCGATTTTGAATAAAAATCCGCCTAATACCATCAAGATACCAGCGATCAACAGAGGTGAGCTTGATATTTGTTCTTGGGCAATGGCTTGGCCTATTTCGGCCAAGTGGAAACTTCCCGTGGTGATGTAAATAAGTGCAATACCCATGAGTAAAAATCCGCTGGTGAACGAACCCATCAAAAAGTATTTCATACCGGCCTCATTCGACTCCAATTGTGATCGATTGCTTCCTGCGAGAATGTATAGCGGAATAGACAGGATCTCGATACCGATGAAGAGAACGGCCAAATGGTTAAACGACACAAGACAGATGGCTCCTACTAGGGTAAAAAGCATCAAACCATAAAGGTCTACGGCATTGTTTTCCGCCTTGGGGTAGTGCTGGTAACCCATCAAAAGCACCAAACCGGTGGTTATGGCCATCAGGGTAGAAAAAGCCAATGTGTAGTTATCGATTTTCACCATGTCGTTGTAATACGACACGGCGTTGCCCCACTCCAATGTGTTGGCGTACACTGCGGCGGCAATGCCCAGCAGGGCAATAACGATGCTGCGGTTCTTCAAATTAAAGATCCCGGCAAACAAGATGCCGATACCAAGTAGGGAGAGTATGATGATTGCGTTCATGGGTCTAACCGAAATGGGTTAACGGTTTAACAAGGTTTGTATGGTTGGAGCACTCAGGTCTAGTAGGGCTTTTGGATAAACGCCCAAGGCAAAAATAGCCACCACAATAACGGCTAAAATCACCATCTCGGTAAGTCGCAAATCGGAAAACGCGGTTTGAGTTCCTGCCGGTCCGAGCACGAGATGCTGATAGCTTCGCAGCATGTACACCGCAGAGAAAATCACCGTCAAGCCAGCCACGGCCGACGCTGCAATGCTGTATTCCGATATACCTACCAAAAGCAAGAACTCACCTGCAAATCCATTGGTCAACGGCAAGGCCACGGTTCCCAACAACACCAGTACAAACAGCGTAGCAAATACTGGGGCTGCTAGTCTGATTCCGCCCTTTCCATCAATGGTTCTATTTCCAAATCGATTCTGCACGATATCGGCCACATAGAAAAGTCCGATGGCGTTGATTCCGTGCGAAAAGCTTTGGAACAGTACCCCTTGTAAGCCGCTTTCGCTGGCGGTAAATAGGCCAGCTACGATCAATCCCACGTGCGACATGGATGCAAATGCAAACAAGGTCTTTAAATCTTTCTGTTTGATGGCGATCCAAGCTCCGTAAACCACTCCGGTTATGCTTAAAGCAATGATCAAGGGTGTGTGCGTCTCAACGGCTTCCGGCACAATGGGTATGATCCATCGCAGTACTGAGTAAATACCCATTTTGAGCATGATACCAGACAACAACATGGTT
>DASUEB010000023.1:0-2200 GCA_036275295.1 Luteibaculaceae bacterium
TCCAGAAGTTTTAAAAATTTCTTTCTTGCGATCGGTGATCTTGAGGAATCCGTCCGAGGTGATTTCGCCGATGTCGCCGGTGTGGAACCAGCCTTCTTCGTCGATTACCTCAGCTGTTTTTTCAGGTTGTTTATAGTAACCTAGCATGACGTTGGGTCCTTTGACCAGAATCTCGCCGTCGGCGGCAATTTTAACGGTGGTATGGGCAATGGGTCTACCCACAGAGCCAATCAGCAAACCTTCATCTGCAAATTGATTTACCGAAATTACGGGTGAAGTCTCGGTAAGTCCGTAACCTTCCATAACCGGAATGCCTGCTGCGTGGAAGATTCGGGCCAAGCGCGGTTGCAATGCGGCGCTGCCCGATGCAACCAGTTGAACTTCGCCACCGAGGGCTTCCTGCCATTTTTTAAAAATCAGCTTGCGGGCAATGGATAGGCGAAATTCATACCAAGCCCCATTGGCACCAAATGGTTCAAATTGGTGACCCAATTCCAGGGCCCAGAAAAACAGTGATTTTTTGATCCCGGTGAGCTCTCTTCCTTTCGCCACAATTCGGTCGTAGACCTTTTCTAGCAGGCGCGGCACCGCTGTAAACACGTGAGGTCTAACCTCCTGCATGTTGGCTACAATGGTATCCATCGATTCGGCAAAGTGAATTTCCACGCCTTTGAGCGTGTACAGATACAATAGCATCCGCTCGTAAATGTGGCAAACGGGAAGAAAGCTCAGGGCTTTTTTACCCGGATCGACTGGAAATCGCGGTGTACAGTTTACTACATTGCTGATGATATTCTCATGCGAGAGCATAACCCCTTTGGGAGTGCCCGTAGTACCCGAGGTATAGATCAACGTGGCCAGATCACCGGGTTGAACTCGTTGCATAATGTCCTCTACTGGACGGTTGCTCTGGTTTTTTCCCATTTCGGCAATCTCCGTGTAGTGACGGGCCCCGTCAATTTTATTGAAGGTATATACTTCTTTAACCGTTGGTGTTTTGGGAAGAACTCGTTTGATTTTGGCCAACAAATCAGAGTCGCTCACTAATACAAGTTTGGCTTCGGCGTCGTTGATGATAAACTCCCAATCGGCCTCGGAGGCAGTTGGGTATATAGGGACGTTTACTGCGCCAATTTGAAGGATTGCCATGTCCATGAAATTCCAGTCTGGACGGTTGTTGGATATCATGGCAATTTTGTCACCCGGAGCTATGCCCATGGCCAAAAGACCCCGGGACAACGCGCAAGCGGTGTCTATGTAATCGGTGATCGAATGATACACCCATTTTCCATTTTCTTTTCCCGCCAAAGCAATTCGCTGAGGATAAGCTTTTTGCTGATAATACATGACGTCGAACAGACGTGAAACCGAAGGGTACATAGGCAAACTTTAGTGGTTATAACAATTTCCAATTGGAATAGTGCCGAATATATAGAAAAATTTGTTGTTAATTTAGGATCGATAAGCTAGAAAAATGAACGAAGCGAGAGAATTTTGTAAAATTTTGAAAATCGATTTTCCGGTGATCATGGCGCCAATGTTTTTGGTATCGAACCAAGAAATGGTAGTGCAAGGCATGAAAAGCGGCATTATGGCTACTTTTCCGACGCTGAATTACCGTAGAGACGGTGAATTGGAGGCGGTTTTGGATGAATTAAACAAAGCGCTAGAGGGGCAACCGGGCAGTTACGGGGTCAATTTAATTGTACAAGAAACGAACCTTTTGTACAAAAAACACCTCGCCATTTGTGTGGAGAAAAAGGTTCCGTTTTACATTAC
The DNA here is from genome assembly GCA_036275295.1 of Luteibaculaceae bacterium. GTDB lineage: Bacteria > Bacteroidota > Bacteroidia > Flavobacteriales_D > Luteibaculaceae > DASUEB01. The sequence continues at coordinate 1,780 of DASUEB010000023.1, forward strand.
GTCATTGGGTAACCCCACTGAGGTTATTCAAAAGGCTCATGCTTACGGAGGAAAAGTATTTTGCGATGTCACCAATTTGAAACACGCCCAGAAAGTGGCCAGTTTGGGGTGCGATGGTTTTATAGCAGTAGGAGCAGGAGCAGGAGGACATGCGGGTCCTAATGCCCTTCATGTGTTGATTGATGCATTGCGCACCGGCTTTCCGCAAATTCCCGTTGTAGCTGCAGGTGGTGTTGCGAACGGGCGTCAGTTGCACGCCATGATGGTCTTAGGAGCCGCTGGGGCATCGATTGGCACTAGGTTTATCGCCACCACTGAGGCTTCGGTGTCTGATGAGTACAAAAATGCCATTGTGGATGCCAAAATGGACGACATCGTGATGACTGAAAAGATCTCAGGAACACCATGCGCCATCATCAAT
>DASUEB010000024.1:0-22764 GCA_036275295.1 Luteibaculaceae bacterium
TTTCTTTCATCATTCTTTGCAGTTTTTAACAAGCTCATATGAGCGCTTTCCAATCCATTCATTTTCAGAGTGCACCAAAAGTAGTTATTAACAGACATTTTTAACAACCACTCATCCTCTTGCTTAAAAAAAACAGCAACTATCCCATGAATCCCACTTACTAACAACAAGACCTAATACATCCATAAATAACCATAAACTATTAACGCCTTATTCAGGCTATCTTAACATATGACCTCATCGAACCAGCGGTATAATTTTTGACTTTAACCCAGTTGAAAAAAATAAGTCGATTGAAATAACCTTGAGTTTCAGCGTATCTTTAGTCCCTAATTGTTGACAACCTGTCAACAAGATTGCACAACTGACGAAAGCAAAAAAAAGGAAGAATTTTTTTTCACCATACTAACAGCTATAATGACTATAACACTAAACAAATTATATAAAACATATATAGTAATGTCGTCGTCGGCCGGTTCATATGTGTATATCGGTTTTGTCATTCCCTGCTTGTTCACTTCTGCTCTTACCTTTGCTCAACCTAATTTTAAAGGTGAAGGCTATACCCAGTTAAAATATCCATCTGGTGCCATAGCTAGTGAAGGAACAGTAAGAAATGGTAAACCTGATGGATTCTGGAAAAACTATTATGAGAATGGAAAAATCAAGTCAGTTGGCAATCGACTTGATTTTAAGTTGGATGGTATTTGGAAGTTTTACGATGAGAATGGTCAGTTACAGTCGGAGATAACGTACAAAAACGACGAGAAAGAGGGTACGTGCTGGAATTATGTTCAGGGGAAACTTGCAGAAAAATTCAATTATCAAAAGGGAGTTAAACAAGGTGATGCTTATCTATTTTATGAAGGCGGTGAGATAAAACAGCGCTTTACCTACTCCGACAACTTGCGAGAGGGTGAAGCATTGGAATACGCAACCGACGGAAGGGTAATTGCATTAATCAAGTACAACAAAGATGTTATTATTAGTAAAGACGACATCAATCGATATGATAAAGAGGGGTCAAAGACCGGAAAATGGATTGATTTTCATCCTAATGGCATCAACAAATTGGTTGGCACCTTCAAGCAGGGTAAAAAGAATGGAATTTTTAAGGAATACGATGAAAATGGCAAGCTAATTGCGATCTACAGTTACGAAGACGATGTGCTTGCTGAAAAGACAAATCAGGCAGATGTTTTAGAGGAGCGGCGTACGTATCATTCCAATGCGAGTGTAAAAACGGTGGCTACATATCGCGACTCCCGATTACAGGGATATTTGAGAACCTATGATGAAAATGGAAATCTTATCAATTCTGAGCTTTACGATCGGGGTATAAGATTAGCAGAGGGAAGAATTGATTCGTTAGCGCGTGAACAAGGGCCTTGGCGGTATTTTTATGAAAACGGTGATCTCAAGGCAGAAGGTGCTTACCTGGATGGCAAAAAGATTGATGAATGGAAATACTATTTCAATGGTAAAAAATTAGAGCAAACCGGATTTTACAAAATGGGACTGCCGGATGGTAAATGGATGTGGTATTATTCGAATGGCAAGGTTAGGAGAGAAGAAACCTACAAAAATGGCAAGGAGAATGGCAACGTTATTGAATATGATCCGTTGGGATATATGATAGTCAATGGCAAATACACAGACGGACAAAAAGTTGGAAATTGGTATTCGTATGTTGGCGATTTCTTGGAAGAGGGAAAGTTTAAAAACGGATTGAGAGAGGGTAAATGGGTGGGTTATTTTGACGAAGAAAAGACTCAAAAGCGCTATGAAGGGAATTTCAAAGAGGGGGTTGAAAATGGGGTGCATATTTATTTCACTCCGGAGGGTAAGATAAAAGAACAACGAATGTATAAAATGGGGGTTCCTGATGGAAAATGGATATTCAATACGGACGATGGGACGCCTTACTCAACTACGGAGTATAAAATGGGTGAAGCCATAAAGGTGAACGGAACCTACCTGAGCAAAAAGGAAAAGAAAAACACCAAAAAATAGGTTTACTTTGCAGGGTAAACTGCAGAAATCTCTAAAAATAGCTTATGTCGAAAGTAAACGTCCTTGTTGTAGAAGATGAAAGTATTGTTGCCAAAGACATTCAATTGAGCCTCAAAAAATTTGGGTACAATGTGGTAGGCACGGCAGCTACAGCAGAAGCGGCCATAGATATAGCACTTGAAACGGAGCCTAACATCATATTGATGGATATTATGCTCAAAGGCGATAGAACTGGTATAGAAGCAGCCGAGGCTATTAAGAGAGAGATTAACGTGCCCATCATCTATTTGACCGCCAATACAGACCCCGACACCCTCGAAAAAGCCAAAATAAGCGAGCCTCATGGTTTTATTGTGAAACCTTTCAAGGAAATTGACTTAAAAACGGCGATCGAAATGACCTTGTATAAGTTCGACAAGGAGATTGAACTGTTAAAAGAGCGGGACTTGCTGTTTTCGCTGGTTGAGAACGATGACAATCGCGACAGTTTCTTTGTGAAATCGAAGTCGAAATACATGAAACTTAAGGGCGATGACATATATTTTGTGGAGGCCCTGAAAGATTACGTGGTCATTAACACCAAGGATACCCGATTTACCATTCACAGCACGATGAAGGAAATCTCCAAAAAGCTACCCACCGATAAGTTCATTCGGGTTCACAGGTCGTTTATTGTGCGCATTGATAAGATTAAATATATTGAGTATACCAACTTGGTGGTTGAGGAGCATGCAAACAAACTGATTCCCATTGGTGGATCTTACAAAGAGGAGTTGGAAAAGAAACTCAACTTCTTCTAAACGGGATCCTTTTTTGAGAGATTTTCAGGCTACAAACTGGCTTGAGCACCTCATTTTTTAGCGGCAATATGTTGAGAGTGCGGTGCCTTTACGTTGGGGAAACGAAAGAAAGCCTGTTTATCAGATAAATACGGATACAAAAGCAGGTTTTTCACGGGAGTTGCTTCTTGAGTTGTTAAAATAGGTTAAGCCTACAACCGCAAATCTTCGCTCGGCGTAACTCCTATCAAACAAAACCAAAAATGAAAAAGCTATTTATCCTTGGAGCTATCGCTGTAGCTTCTATGACCTTTGCTGGTCAAACTGCTAATGCTCAGAACAAAGAGAAAACTGTTATGGTAGGTGGTGCACCCATGTATCCATCTAAAGACATCGTTGACAATGCTGTGAACAGCAAAGACCACACCACCCTTGTAGCTGCTGTAAAAGCTGCTGGTCTTGTGGAAACTTTGAAGTCTGATGGTCCTTTCACTGTATTTGCACCAGTAAATGCTGCATTCGACAAACTTCCAGCAGGAACTGTTGAAACCTTGCTTAAGCCAGAGAACAAAGGCAAATTAACAGCCGTTCTTACCTACCACGTAGTAGCAGGTAAATTGGATGCAAAGGCGGTTGCCGCTGCAATCAAAGCTGGAAATGGCAAAGCGGTTTTAACAACTGTACAAGGTGGCAAACTAACAGCTTCAATGGACGGTGCCAAAGTGAAGTTGACCGATGAGAACGGTGCTTCTGCTTATGTAACCATCGCTGACGTTTATCAGAAAAACGGTGTAATCCACGTAATCGATAAAGTGGTATTGCCTAAGTAATTTGTTAGCTTAAAATAAGAAAGGCGGATTCGAAAGGTCCGCCTTTTTTGTTTTTGCCAAGGGCTTTATTAAGGGGCCATTGGATCGACAAATGAAAAATCGAGCTGCTTCCTGACTAAATCGGCAACGGCTACTTTGATGCGAATGGGATCGCCCAAATGAAAAGTTCTTCCCCAGCGCATTCCCTCGACCACATATCGTTTATCATCGAATTCGTAGTGATCATCTTGCAGGTTTCTGAGTTGGATCATTCCTTCGCACTTATTATCGAGCAATTCGACGTAAATACCCCACGTGCTTAATCCGGAAATAATGCCGTTGAACTCTTCACCAATGCGATCTTTCAGGAACATTACTTGCATGTAGCGGATTGAAGCTCTTTCGGCCTCAACGGCTTTGCGTTCCATTGAGGTGCTTTGCTTGGCTTGCATCTCGAGTTTGCTCTGATCGGTTTCAATTTTATTTCGCAGATGCAGATCCAACAAGCGATGCACCATGATATCCGGGTATCTGCGGATGGGTGAGGTAAAATGGGTATAGTACTCAAATGCCAGTCCGTAGTGACCGATATTTTCTGTAGTGTATATGGCCTTGGCCATAGACCGAACGGCGAGTTGCTTAATGATATGCTCCTCCGGTTTTCCGGCGATTTGTTCCAGCAATTGATTGAGGGCAAAGGCGGCACCTTTGCCCTGAACGTGTTGAAGTTTATACCCAAAGTTTTTAAGAAAGTCTTTTAGCACCCGCATTTTTTCGGGATCGGGTAAATCGTGAACTCGATAGACCATGGGTTTCGGGGGGGTAACGGCTCCAAACAGCTCAGCAACCTTTCTATTGGCGAGCAGCATAAACTCTTCAATGAGCTTGTTGCTGTCTTTCATCACCTTCTGATAAACCCCGACCGGCTTGCCGGTATCATCCAATTGAAATTTTACTTCCTCGCTGCCGAATTCAATGGCACCGTGTTGCACTCTGATCTTTCTCAATTTTTTGGCCAATTGATCCAAGGTGCGTATTTCGTTTTCAAAATCGCCCGACTCGCCTTCAATGATCTGTTGAGCTTCCTCGTAGGTAAATCGGCGGTTGGAATGAATAACGGTTCTACCGAACCAGCTGTTTTTCAGCACAGCCTTGGCATCGAGCTCAAAGACCGCCGAAAAACAGAGCTTATCCTCATGCGGACGCAAGGAGCATAAACCATTCGAGAGTGCCTCCGGCAGCATGGGAACTACCCGATCTACTAGGTAAACGGATGTAGCGCGGTTAAGCGCTTCTTTGTCGAGTGCAGTGCCAGGTTGCACGTAATGGGCGACATCAGCTATGTGCACACCGATCTCCGTATGGCCGTTGTCAAGTTGGCGAACACTTAAGGCATCATCAAAATCTTTTGCATCAAAAGGGTCAATGGTGAAGGTGGTAATCCCCCTGAAATCCCTTCGTTTTTCCAATTCCTCTTCCGACAATTCGAACACGAGTTTTTTCGCGGCTTCTTCTACATGCTCCGGGAATTCGTAGGGCAGATCAAATTCGGCCAGAATAGCGTGAATCTCGGCGTCGTTTTCTCCCGGAAGCCCCAAAATTTTAACCACCTTGCCAGTTGGATTTTTCTCGTGTTTTTCCCAACTCTCCAGGGACACCAACACTTTTTGACCGTGTTCGGCACCATGTAAAGCATTCTTGGGGATAAAGAAGTCTACGTGAATTTTGGAGTTATCGGGAATAAAAAATGCTCGATTGCTTATGAGCTCGATGACACCGGGATACAGGCTTCGAGCCCGTTTAATAACCTCAACCACTTTGCCATCCATGCGTTTTCCGCGGCGGGAAACAATGGTTTTGACTTTAACTTGGTCTCCGTGCAGGGCATTATGGGTGTTTTCTGAGGCAATGAATAAATCTTCGCTCACTCCGTCGGCAATTAAGTAAGCATTGCCTGATCGGTTAATATCGATGGTGCCCACGCGAAAATCGTCTTGTTGAAGGTATTGGTACCGGCCCGGTGCTGAGCATTTGATGATGCCCGACTGCTCGAAGTTTTTGAGCACCAACTGAATAGACTCCCGAGTGTGCTGATCTTTTACCAACAGCATGGCCGACAGTTGCTTGTAATTAAACTCCTTGTGAGGGGCGTTTTTAAAAATATGCAGCACTCCCTTGGCAAGGAGTTCAAATACATCGCGCTGTTTATTTTTTGCGTTTTTTTTGGCCATATGCTAGAAAATCGAGAGTAAATTCCAATCTTCGTGGTGAAGGTACGATTAGATCGAATTGTCGCTGCGATACGTACCTTTGTAGAACAAACATTAAGTAGTTCAAAAGATAAAAAAGGAGAAATATGTTATCGAAAAAAGTACAGGAGGCTCTTAACAATCAGGTAGAGATGGAGGGGACCTCATCGCAGTATTATTTGGCGTGGGCATCATGGGCAGAGAACGAGGGATACGCAGGTATTTCGGGCTTTCTGTACAAACATGCCGACGAGGAGCGCATGCACATGCTCAAACTCATCAAATTTGTGAACGAACGCGGTGGACAGGCCAAAATTCCAGCCATCCCAGAGCCTAAAACCGACTTCAAGACGCCAACAGAGGTGTTTCAAGAGCTCTACAAACACGAAACCAAGGTGACCAACGAGATTAACAAAATGGTTCACCTGTGTCTTGAAGAGAAGGATTACACCACCCACAATTTCTTGCAGTGGTACGTAAGCGAACAAATGGAAGAGGAGGCTTTAGCCCGCACCATTTTGGACAAACTCAAGCTTATTGGCAATGATAAAGGCGGATTGTATCTGTTTGACCGCGACATTGAAACGCTCACTGGAGCATCGGTTGCCGCGCCAGCTAAAGCCTAAACCATGTTTGAAACCGAATCGTCAAGACTAATTTTTGTGATAATGGCCAGTGCATTACTGGCCATTGTTTTGTTTTATCTAAACCGAATGGCGCTCATCAAGCGCCAAAAGGCAAGTCTTGACCGCTTGATTGAGGAGAAAGTCAAACAAATTACCGAGCAGAAACTCAAAATTGAAGGGCAGCAGAAAAAGCTCCTCATTGAAAAAAAGAAGCTCGACAACATCCTCCAAAATATTTTTCCCGTCGATGTGGCCGATGAGCTTAAGTCGAAAGGAAAGGTAAGCCCCAAGCACTACAGTTCAGTGACGGTGATGTTTACTGACATCAAGAGCTTTACCCAAATTGCAGAGACGTATCGACCAACCGATTTGGTTAAGATTCTCGACAAGTACTTCTCAAAGTTTGATGAAATTATCAGCAAATACCGACTGGAGAAGATAAAAACCATTGGCGACAGTTATATGTGTGCGGGGGGATTGCCTACCCGAAACAAAACTCATCCGGTGGATATGATTGTCGCGGCACTTGAAATTCAGGACTGGATTACCTCGCTTAAAAAAGAGTTTATCTCCAAAGGGGAGGATTTCCTGGATTTGAAGATTGGTATTCACACCGGAGAGGCTACAGCAGGGGTAGTGGGAAAGAAGCGTTTTGCTTATGATGTTTGGGGAAATACGGTGAATGTTGCCCATCGGATGGAAGAAACCGGAGTGATTGAAAAGGTAAATATCTCGGGCAAAACCCACAGTTTAACGGAGCCCTTCTTCGATTTTACCTACCGGGGACAGTTACCGGCAAAAAACAAAGGTGTGCTCAGCATGTATTTCGTCGACGGGATCAAGAAAGAACTATCTGTCGGCGGATTAGGCAAGGAGCCAACACCCATGTTTTGGGAGTATGTCAACCTCCATTTTTACTCGAAAATGGATTTCCGAAACCTCGAGAAATACCTCATTTCGTTTTTGGCCAAGAACCTACCAGAAAACCTTTATTATCACGGTCTGCACCACACCATTCAGGTAGAGCGTTACACTGAGGAGATTGCCTTGGCAGAGGGCATCAGAGGCGAGGAGCTGTTTTACCTCAAAACAGCCGCCCTGCTGCACGACGCCGGATTTACCGAGGCCTATGAGCGCAATGAGGAAATTGGGGCCAAGATAGCCGAGCGCATTTTGCCTAACTTTGGTTACTCAGCTCAACAAATAGAGCGGATTAGGCAGTTGATCTTGGCTACCCGGGTTCCGCAACAGCCCCAAAACCACTTGGAAAAAATACTTTGCGACGCTGACTTGTTCTATCTGGGCTCAACCGATTTTCATCCCATCGCCAATGCCTTAGGGCGCGAATTGATAGAGCGCGGATATGTGAAAACCATGATGGATTGGGATAAGATTCAAGTTCGGTTTTTATCGGAGCATGTTTACCACACCGATTATGCGCGTAAAAAAGCCCGACCAGAAAAACTGGCCAGGCTCGAAGAAATCAAATACCGATTGTCAGATCCGATGAATTACGAGGGGTTAGTTTTGGAAAACCCCAACACCTACTGACGTTGCTTTTCTGTTCACTAACATCACCGGAATCTTCGCGTTGTTGGTGATCAACACCTGCTCTAAAGAGGGCCCTAGGATGTTTAAAATCCCACTTTCGTGGTGATTCATGATACAGATGAGGTCAGCTTGAATTTCAGACGCATAATCCATGATATCGGTTGCAAATTTGGTTCCGCTTCCGTGTTTGCACACATGAACAGTGTAAGGAATTTCGCGTTCCTCGAAGAAATGTTTGGTGAACTTTAGGTTCAACTTAACCGTATTGGCCAAAAATTCGTCTTTCTCGTCTGGGGTAATAACGTGAACGGTTGAGTTGAAGTAGCGGGCAATATTGGCCACATTAACTAGCTTTTGTTTGGCGTCTTTGTGAAGCCCCATAGGGACCACAATGTTGTAGTAACCGCCCTTTTCAAGGGGTTTGTCTTGAACAATGACGTAAGGTACCGAGGATCCGGTAACCACTTTCAACGCCAAACTACCGGTGGCGAATTGTTTAAACCCGCGCAAACCGTGTGTTCCCATGAAAATGAGGTGTGCGCCAATTTCGCGACCCACTCGGGTGATATCCTCAAAAATGGTTCCTTCCCTGATGAGCAGTTCCACGTGGGTATCTGGCGATATGGAGTGAACCAAATCAGCTTCCACCTTCAGTTTTTCATCGGCCACATCCCGATCGGCACCGGGCTCAATGATATGCAAAAGCCACACTTCACCGTCGACTGCCCGAGCGGTGTGGGTAGCGTGAATGATGGCCGTATCGGCGACTCCGGTGAAGTCTGTTGGAACTAAGATTCTTTTATTTAGCATAATCTGGCGGTTAAAAGTTTAATTCGGCTCGCGAACTTAACCTAAACAATAATACATTTTTAAAGCGCGCAGTCGACTGTTTTTACCAATAAACAAAGTTAATCGGTCGAAAATATCCGCCCGTTGAGGCAACAAGATATTATCAACACAACTTGGTTCAATTGACAAATGAGAAAGAAAAAAGTTCAGATAAATAGCGTTTGAGTTTGACTTCCACCTCGTTGATGTCAACCTCGCGGCCGAGTTCTCTCGACAAGCTGGTCACGTCTTTGTCTTTAATTCCGCAGGGCACAATGTGTCCGAAGTAACTCAGATCGGTATTTACATTAAAAGCAAAACCGTGCATGGTTACCCAGCGGCTGCATTTCACGCCCATGGCACAAATTTTTCTGGCCTTGATTGGGTTTTCAGGCTCGATCCAAACACCGGTATATTCTTTAATCCTCCCGGCTGCAATGCCGTAGTCTGCCAAGGTCAATATCACAGCTTCCTCCAATGTTCTGAGATAACGGTGTATGTCGGTGAAAAATTGCTCTAAATCGAGTATGGGATAACCTACAATTTGTCCGGGACCGTGATAAGTGATGTCGCCGCCGCGATTAATTTTGAAGTAAGACGCGTCAATTTCCTTCAGGGCTTCGTCGTCGAGCAGCAGATATTCCTCGTGCCCGCTTTTGCCCAAGGTGTATACGTGTGGATGCTGGCAGAACAGCAAGTGATTTTCTGGAACCTGCGCCTCGGCTGGGTTTTCCAGCTGGCGGTTTTTCATTTTTACAGCCACAGCAGCACCAAACAACTTTTCCTGATACTCCCAGGCTTGGGCGTATTCTACTAAACCGAGGTGCTGAAAATGAACTTCTGGCATGTTTAGAATTCGGCTAAACGAGATTTGAGTTGGTTGATCACATCGATTTCGATGGCGTCAACTCCGCGCAAATCGGCCAAATAACAACTCACCCAGTCGGTGAGATGAATGATATATAGCGATCGAACCAGATCGTCGGTACCTTGAGACCGTAGGGCGGTGATGCTCGAAGTATATTTTTCAAATACAGCTTTTGAGAAAACAAATCGCTCGGTGGTTCGGTAGTAATCACTGTCGTTTTGAATCAACACCACGGCTGTGTTTTCGTTTCCACCAGCCCATCCCACCAATTCATTGTGGTTCATTTCGGGAAGGATGTGATGCCAGCACAAAATTTTGCTGTTTTCATTGAGCTGCTGGCGGAAGCGAATGCAAACGCCTTCAAAGTCGGCTTCTGCGTATATAACAACGCGTTCTTTTTGATAAAGAGATTTAGCAATTTGAAGTGCTTCAGCTTGAATCTGGTTTTCTTGCTTCTCCAGCATTCCAATCGCCTCTTTGAGTGAATGTTCAAAACTGGAATCGATGAGTTGAAATGCGGCGAGCACATACAACAATTGAGGGAAACCGTAACCAAAAGCCGCTCGGGGAGGATAGCCAGAAGGGATAAGGGTAAGACCTAAGCTTTGGCTGTTTGCCAGTTCGGCCAATTTTCCTCCTGATGTAATGCAGTATACAAAAGCGCCAGCCTTTAGAGCCTGATTAACAGAAATCAAGGTCTCTTCGGTGTTGCCGCTGTATGAAGAAGCAATTACAAGCGTGCTGGGACCTACAAATGCGGGCAGCGTATAATCGTTATTGACGTAAATGGGCACAGGGCAGGAGGGAGCTACTAATTGAGACACAATCTTGCCCCCAATACCAGAACCTCCCAAACCGGTAATGATCACGTTTGAAAACGAAGGCGGGTTTGCCACTTGGGTGTGTTGCCCTATTTTGATGGCCTCAGCCAAATGTTGCGCAAACGCCGCAACATACGATTTCATTGTTTCATTCATGGAGTGCAAATATAGTTTTTGCACGTCATATTGAGCTCATTAAGCAATAGGGCTCGTTCATTTCCATCGGTAATAGATTAGACCTAGGTTTACGGTTTGTAGCTTTCTGACCACATGAAATGCACTATTATCCTGGAAACAAACTCGAGTAATTTGATTGAGCCCCTCTTGCAAATAGGCGCAAGACTGCTTAAGGGGCTCACTAGAAAAGCCCGTGAAGAAGCACTCCAAGTGACTTTGCGACGCAGCCGTGTCATGCACCTAAAGGTTTGCCTATCTTTGCGCAAATTTTTTTTGTCATGAGTGTGGTCGTTTCATTGAGTGAGCAGGAGTTACTAAGAAGGGAATCATTACAAAAGCTTCGCGATTTGGGCATCGACCCGTATCCGGCGCCCCTTTTTCCGGTATCAACTCATTCGCTTGAGATTAAGCAAAATTTTGAGGCCCAACCAGAGCGCTTTACCGAAGTGTGTTTGGCCGGCCGACTCATGAGCCGGCGCATCATGGGCAAAGCGAGTTTCGCCGAGCTGATGGACGCCAACGGGCGGATTCAGATCTACATTAACCGCGACGAAATATGTCCGGAAGAAGACAAAACACTTTACAATGAGGTTTTTAAAAAGCTCCTCGATATTGGCGACTTCATTGGCGTAAAAGGGTATGTTTTCAAAACCCAAGTAGGAGAAATATCGGTTCACGTTACCGAACTTACCCTACTGGCCAAGTCGCTAAAACCCCTTCCTATCGTTAAAACCGATGCCGAAGGAAATGTGTACGACGCGGTAACCGATCCAGAGTTTAGATACCGCCAGCGCTATGCCGATTTGGTGGTCAATCCAGGGGTTCGCGAAACGTTTGTAAAGCGAACGAAAATGATCAACGCGATTCGCACGTTTTTGAACAACCACAACGCCTTAGAGGTTGACACCCCTGTTCTTCAGAGCATTCCGGGCGGAGCATCGGCTAGGCCCTTCATCACACACCACAACGCACTTGACATTCCGCTGTATTTGCGCATCGCCAACGAATTGTATTTGAAAAGGCTGATTGTAGGAGGGTTTGATTGGGTGTACGAGTTCAGTCGAAACTTCAGAAACGAAGGAATGGACCGAACCCACAATCCGGAATTCACCATTTTGGAGTTTTACGTTGCCTACAAAGACTACCTCTGGATGATGGAACAGACAGAGCAAATGCTCGAACAAACGGCCATAGCCGTTAACGGCACCACATCCCTCACGGTGGGGGCGAATCAAATTGAAATGAAGGCTCCCTTCAAAAGAATCAGCATTTACGACGCCATCAAGGAGCATACCGGGGTTGACGTGAGTGCGATGGACGAAAATGCCCTCCGCGAACAGTGTAAAATTTGGCACATTGAAACCACGCCTTCCATGGGGAAAGGCAAGCTAATTGATGAGATCTTCGGCGAAAAATGCGAACATCATTACATCCAGCCCACCTTCATCACCGACTATCCGGTAGAGATGTCACCACTGACCAAAAAACACCGGAGCAAAGACGGATTGGTGGAGCGATTTGAGCTGATCATCAACGGAAAAGAGATCGCTAACGCCTATTCAGAGCTCAATGATCCGATTGATCAGAGAGAGCGATTTGAAGAGCAAGTGAGGCTGATGGAGCGAGGTGACGATGAAGCGATGTTTATTGATCACGATTTCCTACGAGCTTTGGAATACGGCATGCCGCCCACCGCGGGTATAGGTATTGGCATTGACCGTTTGGCCATGCTGATGACTGGCGAGGTATCCATCCAGGATGTACTCTTCTTCCCGCAGATGAGACCTGAAAAACAAAACGCATAAAAAGTAAAAATTTGGAAAACGAATTGCGTTATGGCGTTATTGGCGGCGGTAGTTGGGCAACGGCTATCGTAAAAATCCTATCAAACAACCTCAGCGAGGTTAATTGGTGGATGCGCAACACCGAGGCCATTGAATACATTGAAAAATTTGGACACAATCCCAATTATCTGCAAAGCGCGACCCTCGACCTTAGCAAAATAAAGCTGAGCCAAAACCTCGACGAGGTAGTTAAGCGGTCGGATGTTTTGATCATGGCAACGCCCTCAGCGTTTATTTTCCAGCTATTTAACGAATACAAATCCGAGGAGATGAAAAACAAGATCGTTTTTTCAGCGATCAAAGGAATCATCCCCGAGTACAGCGCCATTCCAGCCCGTTATTTTCACAAGCAATTTCAAATTCCTTACGAGCGGATAGGGATCATTTGCGGCCCGTGTCACGCGGAAGAGGTAGCGCTCGAAAAATTATCTTATCTAACCTTGGCCTGCCAAGACCTAGAGATAGCGCGCAAGTTAGCAGATGTAATGGCGTGCAGATACATCAAGACTACGGTGAGCGACGATTTATTTGGAACGGAGCTCTCGGCCGTTTTGAAAAATGTTTACGCGGTTGCAGCGGGTATTTGCCACGGTTTGCGTTACGGCGATAACTTTCAAGCGGTTTTGATTAGCAATGCCATTCAAGAAATAGAGCGGTTTGTAGATGCTGTCCACCCCATTCACCGCGATGTGAAATCATCGGCGTATCTGGGTGATTTACTGGTAACAGCCTATTCTCAGTTTTCCAGAAACCGAACCTTTGGCACGATGATTGGCAGGGGATATTCGGTAAAATCGGCTCAGTTTGAGATGAACATGGTTGCCGAAGGGTATTATGCGGTAAAATCGGTTATGGAAATTAACAAGCGATTCCAAGTGGAAATGCCCATCTGCGAAGCGGTTTACAACTGTGTTTACGAGAAGATAAGTCCCGTGGTGGAGATGCGAATTTTGGCCGACAAGCTATCGTAAAAACCTCACTCTACGGCATCACCCGATTCGGCAGTTTTTTCGCCAAAATGTGTTCTGATCAGCTGAGCTTTGCTATTTCCAACCACAGCAGCCAAATCAGCGAGTGGTGCCGTTTTGATGGCCGAAAGGGTTTTGAAATGAGCAAACAGCTGTTTTTTGGTCTGTTCGCCTATTCCTTTCACCTCGTCGATGGCACTGCTTAGGGCACCCTTGCTTCGCTTTTGGCGGTGATGCGTTAATCCGAATCGATGCGCTTCATCGCGCAGTTGTTGGATGATTTTTAGCGATTCCGACTTTTTGTCGAGGTAAAGGGGCAGTGGATCGCCGGGATAATAGAGTTCTTCCAGTCGTTTAGCGATGCCAATAATGGCCACCTTGCCTCGCAAACCGAGTCGGGTCAAGCTTTTTAACGCCGAGCTGAGTTGACCCTTTCCCCCATCGATAACGATTAGATTGGGTAGAGGCTCGTTTTCGGCGATCATCCGGCTGTATCGGCGGTAAACCACCTCTTCCATAGAGGCAAAATCGTTGGGGCCTTCCACCGTCTTGATGTTGAAATGACGGTAGTCTTTTTTGCTGGGTTTGAGATTTTTAAAAACCACACAAGCCGATACGGGGTGGGTTCCTTGGATATTCGAATTGTCGAAACACTCGATGTGCAACGGAGGCTCAGTGAGCCTTAAGTCGCGCTGCATCTGCTCCGAAATTCGCTTCAAATGTCGATCGGGATCGACAATTTTTTGGTGTTTGAGTTGATCAATAAGAAAAGCGCGTGCATTTTGTTGCGATAGCGACAACAACTGTTTCTTATCTCCTCGAACAGGGACTGACCAGCGCAACTCATCGCTCGAAACATCGAGATCAAAAGGTACCAAGACCTCCTGGGCATCGCTTTCAAAGCGCTGGCGAAGCTCAACCAACACGGATAGCAACACATCGGCAGCGGATTCATCCATTTTTCGCTTCACCTCAACGGTGTGACTCTGTACTACGCAGCCGCTGCTGACGCGCATAAAATTAACGTACACAGAGTCGCCCTCTTCAACCGCCGTGCACACATCGACCTTGCCAACTAATGGATTGACAACGGTGCTCTTGGCTTGGTAATTTTCCAAAGCCATCAGTTTTTCTTTCACCTCATGTGCCCCTTCAAAATCAAGCCGGTCAACACAATCTTGCATATCGGCTTTGAGGAGTTTTTTAACCGAGCTGATCTCTCCCTTGAGAATCTCTTTGAAGCGCTGGATATTTTCGCGGTATTCCCGGTCCGACTGCTTGCCTTCGCAGGCCCCTAAACAATTGCCAATGTGGTATTCTAAACACACTCGAAACTTGCCTTTCGAAATGTTTTCGTCGCTGAGCACATAATTGCACGTTCTGGGCTTAAACAATCTCTTGCCCAATTCAAGGAGGGTAGCAATGGTCTTGCCCGATGCATAGGGGCCAAAGTAAAGCGAGCCATCTTTGATCACGCGTCTGGTTGAGAATATGCGAGGAAATCGCTCGTTCTTGATACAAATCCAGGGATAGGTTTTGTCGTCCTTGAGGTTGATATTGTAGCGAGGCTGATGCTCTTTAATCAGGCTGTTTTCTAGCAACAGCGCTTCGTACTCGGTTTTGACCACGATGTACTTGATGTCGGCAATGCGCCTTACCAGCAGATTGAGTCGGGCACTATCGTGGGTTTTTGTGAAGTACGAGCTAACCCGTTTTTTGAGGTTTTTGGCCTTTCCGATGTATAAAATGGCGCCTTCGGAGTCGTAATACTGATATACCCCAGGTTCCTGAGGCAAAACACTTACCATGGCTTTCACTGCATTCACGGCATAAAGATACGCACTTCAAATAAGCCATACAGCCCCCAGATAGACCACTTCCGTAAAAAATATGCCCACCCTAGCTCAAATCTTTTTTCTTTGTAAAAAAACCCATCATGATGAAAACGTTGGCATTAATCGCCGCGCTTTGCGCAGGAAGTTTAGCGGCTCAGACCTACACACGGGCCGACTCATTGCGAGGTGGTTTGCGGCCAGAGCGAACAGATTTTGACGTGACGTATTACCACTTAACGGTAGATATAGACCCGGGAAATAAGTACATCAAAGGCACTGTCGACATGGTTTTTAAGCCCGTGGTTGAAAAACCAACCGCACGAATTCAGTTGGACTTATTCAAAAACATGAGCGTTGACAAAATATACGATGCCAACGGAAAACCATTGGAATTTGAACGCGAAGAGAACGCTGTATGGGTAAAGCGCCCCGAGGAAAGAATGACCGATGGGGGGTATCATTTTACCGTGGAATATTCGGGCAATCCACTCGCCGCCAAACGCGCTCCTTGGGACGGAGGATTTGATTGGAAAAAAGATCAGAATGGGAATCCATGGGTAGGGGTTGCCGTAGAAGGCACCGGAGCGAGTCTGTGGTGGCCCAACAAGGACCATCTGAGCGATGAGCCCGATAGCATGCGCATTAGCCTGATTGTACCCGCTAATTTGGTGGGTGTGAGCAACGGAAACCTAGAGAGCGAGGAGGTGATGAACGACAAACGACGCTTCAACTGGAAAGTGAGCTATCCCATCAACAATTACAATGTAACCGCTTGTGTGGGCGATTATGTTCATTTCAGCGACGTTTATCAGGGAGTGGAAGGCCCTTTTGACCTCGATTACTATGTGTTGTCGTATAACCTTGACAAGGCCAAAAAGCAATTCCAACAGGTTAAACCGATGTTCGACTGCTACGAGAAATACATCGGGCCGTATCCCTTTCCAAGAGACGGCTTTGCTCTGGTAGAAACCCCTTACCTAGGCATGGAGCACCAAAGCGCAATTGCCTATGGAAATAAGTATCAGAACGGTTATTTGGGTTTTGATCAGTCGGGATTGCGACTGCCGTTTGATTACATCATCATCCACGAAACCGGTCACGAATATTGGGGGAACAACGTCAGCATGAAGGATCTGGCCGATATGTGGATTCACGAAGGTTTTTGCACCTATTCTGAAGCGCTTTATGTTGAGTGTATATGGGGTAGAGATACAGCCGAGCGCTACATTAACGCTTGGAAGAAAAACGTAAGCAACGACCGACCTATCATCTCTGATTACCATGTGAACAAGGAAGGTTCTGGCGACATGTATTACAAGGGCGCGCTCATGCTGCATACCCTGCGTCACCAGGTGAACGATGATGAAAAATGGCTTTCGCTCATCAAGAATATTCAGCGCGACTTCCGGTTAAAAACAACCGACTCTAAAGAGATGATGGCCTACATGAATCAAGCCCTGGGAGCCGATTACAGCGCGGTGTACCAGACCTACTTGCAGCAATCTAAGCCCCCAAAATTGGTCTACCAGCTCAGAAAAAAAGGCTCCAAAACTCTTCTTACGGCCCGATTTGAAGACTGTGCTCCCCAATTTAAGTTGGATATACCGGTAGAAATTGGCGCTGGCAAAACCGTGTTGTTCTCGGTAGGAGCGAACGAGTCTGAGCTGAAAATCAACGACATAACGCCCGACCAGGTCAAAATTGTAGATACAACGGCGTATTTCGTCCCAATAAAAGTTAAGTAAGCCGCAAAATAATCAACCGCGTAAAGCCATATGTCGTAAGTTTAGGCATATGAAAAAGGCAGTTGTAATTGGTGCGGGTTTTTCAGGTTTAGCGGCTGCCACAGAGCTAAGTGCCAAGGGATTGCACGTAACGCTGGTTGAAAAACACGACCAAACGGGTGGACGAGCTCGCACGTTCAAAACCGAAGGGTTTACCTTCGATATGGGCCCAAGCTGGTATTGGATGCCCGATGTATTTGACGATTACTTTGAGTCGTACGGGAAAAAGGTTTCCGATTATTACACCTTAAAACGCCTAGACCCATCCTACAGGGTATTCTGGAGCGACGATCAGTGGGATATTCCAGCTAGTCAGAAAGAGTTGGAACAGCTTTTTGAATCGGTGGAGGCCGGAGCTGGCAAACAGCTGCGCGCCTTTGTTCTCGATGCCGAGAAAAAATACCGCATTGCTATGAGCGATTTGGTCTATAAACCCGGCAAATCGATCCTGGAGTTTGTCGATGCGCGCACGGTTACAGCGGCGTTTTCATTGGACTTATTTACACCCATTGCGAAGCAAATTCGAAAATACGTCCAACACCCCAAATTGGCGCAACTCCTCGAGTTTCCCTCTCTATTTCTGGGCTCCACACCGCAAAAAATACCCGCACTTTACAGCATTATGAACTACGCAGACATTGCATTGGGCACTTGGTACCCCATGGGGGGCATGGGTGAAATTGCCAAGGCAATGACAGCATTGGCTCAAGAGAAAGGCGTAGAGCTCAAACTCAACACTTCTGTATTACACATAGTTGACCAAGGGGGCCGGGTTAGCGGCCTTGAAACCGATCAAGGTTTCATTCCAGCCGATGTGGTGGTTGCGGCGGGCGATTACGCCCACATGGAATCGCTTTTGAAGCCAGATGCCCGCAACTACACGTCAAAATATTGGTCGGAGCGAACCATGGCGCCATCGGCCCTGTTGTTTTATTTAGGCATCAATCGCAAAGTAAAGGGGCTTTTACACCACAACCTTTTCTTTGATGAGTCGTTTGCCGACCATGCCGCAGAGATTTATACCCACCCCGCTTGGCCAGAGAAACCGCTCTTTTATGCTTGTGTTCCCTCTATTACCGATCCCGGCGTAGCGCCAGAAGGCAGCGAGAACATCTTTTTGCTGGTGCCCCTCGCCCCAGGCTTAACGCCAGACAACGAGGAAATCCGCAACCGGTATTTGCAGAAACTGCTCGATCGCATCGAACAGCACACCGGCGAGCGCTTGCATGAAAATATAGTCTATCAGCGCAGTTATGCGATGAGCGATTTTGAAAAAGACTACAGTGCACTCAGAGGAAATGCCTACGGATTGGCTAACACGCTGATGCAGACGGCCATTTTAAAACCCAAAATTTTTAACAAAAGACTTTCTAACTTGTTTTACGCTGGTCAGTTAACGGTTCCCGGACCCGGAGTACCCCCGTCGCTTATCAGCGGGAAAATCTCGGCCCAACTAGCCCAAGAGTCTCTGATAGCCTAATCCTCTTTTCCCCATCATGAAAGAACTCTTCGACCAAGTTTCCTATCAGTGCGCTAAAACAACCACACAGCGTTACAGCACCTCGTTTAGCCTGGGCATTCGCTTCTTGGCGGCTGATCTCAGGCCGCACATTTATAACATTTATGGGTTCGTTCGTTTTGCCGACGAAATTGTCGACACCTTCCATGGCTTCGATAAAGCAGGGCTATTGGAGGAGTTTAGGCAAGAAACTTGGAAAGCAATTGAGCGCGGCATTTCGCTTAACCCCATCTTAAATGCCTTTCAGCACACAGTAAACCGATACCACATCGACCATCTCTGGATCGAAACCTTCCTGAAATCGATGGAAATGGATCTCTACAAAGACCAATACAACAGCGAGGAATTGAAAGAATACATTCTGGGCAGTGCCGAGGTAGTGGGTTTGATGTGCCTGCACGTTTTCACCAGGGGAGACCGGGTATTATTCGACGCCTTGAAATCGAAAGCGATGGACCTGGGTTCGGCCTTCCAAAAGGTGAATTTTCTGCGCGACTTGCATGCCGATTACGAAGTACAGCAACGCGCATATTTCCCCGACATCGATCCAACGAACCTTTCAGATCAAGAGAAAGCACAGATAGAAGCCGATATCGAACGCGAAATGCTCTCGGGCTATGAGGGAATCAAACAACTGCCCAAAGACAGCAGGTTTGGAGTTTACCTTGCTTTTCGCTATTACTTCAAACTGCTGAAAAAAATCAAGAAAACCCAGTCAGAGCGCGTGATGACAGAGCGCATCCGGGTCTCCGACAGCAGGAAATACGCCATTTTTGTAACCTCGTTATTGCGGCACCAAGCCAATCTGATTTAATGACTGAATACGTTGTATTGGTTGACCATCAAGACCAAGCCATTGGACTAGCCGAAAAACTAGAAGCTCACGAACAGGGTTGGTTACACCGGGCTTTTTCGATATTTATCTTCAACTCGCAAAACAAGCTTTTGCTGCAACAGCGAGCCAACGAAAAATACCACAGCCCGGGCCTGTGGACCAACACGTGCTGCAGTCACCCGCGCGCCGACGAAACCGTAGAGGATGCCGCCAAACGCCGCTTGCGGGAGGAAATGGGCATAGATTGTGCGCTTGAAAAAAAATTCCACTTCACCTATAAGGCGACATTGGAAAACAACTTGATTGAGCACGAATTCGACCACGTTTTCATTGGGTTTACGGACACCATCCCCATCTTGAATCCGCATGAGGTGATGGACTTTCGCTACCATTCGAAAGAGGAAATTGACCAGTGGATTAGCGAACAACCAGAGACGCTGACAGAGTGGTTTAAAATATGTTGGCCTACCGTTAGAGAACATTTGCCATGACCGAGTCTATTCCCTATGTAATTTGTTGGCTCAGGCGCGACTTGAGGCTTTTTGATCAGGCGGCTTTGTACCACGCGCTGAAAAGCGGATACCCCGTTCAGTTGTTGTTTATTTTCGACACCGAAATCCTCGACAAGCTGGAGGACCGCAGCGATGCACGTGTTCATTTCATTCATCAAAGCCTAATTTCCGTAAACCGGGAACTGGAAGGACACGGCGCATCCTTGCGCGTTGAAGTAGGCAATCCCGTTGAGGTTTACGCCCGTTTGTTGGCGCAAGACCCACAGATTCAAGGGGTGTTTACCAACGAAGATTACGAGCCATATGCCATTCAGAGGGATAAGGCGGTAACCGAATTGCTGGAGCGTTCAGGCCGATTCTTTCGATCGTATAAAGACCATGTCATCTTCGCAAAGGAGGAGGTGGTGAAAGACGACGGGGCTCCATACACTGTTTTCACGCCTTACAAAAACAAATGGCTCAAAGGCCTCAAGCCATTTCACCTCAAAGCGTATCCCTGTGAAAAATACTTCGGAGCGTTGCTAAAAGGGCAAAACCATCGAATCCCCGACTTATCGGAAATTGGGTTCACGCCCAGCTCTTTGCCGCTTCCGCCAGCCACCATCGATGAGAAATTGATCGGCACATACGATAAAACACGCGACATACCTTCAATCCGCGGCACGTCGAGACTTAGTTTACACCTGCGTTTTGGTACGGTGAGCATTCGCTCGTTGGCAACGGTAGGGGGCAGGTTAAATGCGGCTTGGTTAAATGAGTTGATTTGGCGCGACTTTTATCAAATGATCATCTGGCATTTCCCACACAGCACCAGCAAAGCCTTTAAACCGGCTTACGATCGAATTGAATGGGAAAACAACCCAGCGGACTTTAAGCGTTGGATGGAAGGCAAAACAGGCTATGCCATTGTAGATGCAGGCATGCGGGAGCTCAACGCTACTGGATTTATGCACAACAGGGTGCGAATGATCACTGCCTCGTTTTTAACCAAGCATTTGTTGATAGACTGGCGATGGGGTGAGGCCTATTTTGCGAAAAAACTGCTTGACTTTGATTTGGCGAGTAACGTGGGGGGATGGCAGTGGGCCGCCAGCTCGGGCTGTGATGCAGCACCGTATTTCAGAGTCTTCAACCCCGATCTGCAAACGCAAAAATTCGACCCCGATTTGAAATACATCAAAAAATGGGTGCCCGAGTTTCAAGATTTAACATATCGTAAGATGATCGATCATAACTTTGCGCGAAATAGGGTGTTAGAACGATTTAAACAGGCTTTAAAAGAGGAGTAACATGACACTTTTGATGAATATAGGCGTAACCTTATTGACGTTTCTTGCCATGGAATTCATGGCGTGGTTTACCCATAAATTTGTTATGCACGGTTTTTTGTGGGTATTGCACGAAGATCACCACGTTACCGAACCCGGTTTTTTCGAGAAGAACGACCTGTTTTTTCTGATTTTCGCGGTACCCAGCTGCCTGTTGTTTTATTTTGGAGCTCAAGCAGGGTGGGATTGGAAGTTCTTTGCGGGACTGGGAATTCTGCTCTATGGGGTTTGTTATTTCTTGGTCCACGATGTCTTCATTCATCGCCGATTCAATTGGCTTAATCAAACCGATTCTATTTATTTCCGCGCCATTCGCAAGGCACACAAAGTACATCACAAACACCTGGGCAAAGAAAAAGGCGAGTGCTTTGGCATGCTGATTGTGCCCTTGAAGTATTGGAAAGAAGCCAAACGGGCCGCGCAATCATGAAGGGCCTTTACCTCATTGTAAACCTGGCCTCTATATCGGTTCCTTTCATAGCCAGTTTTTACCCAAAGGCCCCTTTTGTAAAGCAATGGAAACACCTTTTTCCAGCACTTTTCGCCACAGCCGCGGTGTTTATTATTTGGGACATTTGGTTTACCGCAAGAGGAGTATGGGGTTTTGATGTAGATTATCTCATTGGCACCTATTTCTACAATCTACCCATTGAGGAGGTCATGTTCTTCATTTGCATCCCATATTGCTGCGCGTTTATATACTTCGCCCTTCACCATTTTTTTCCGAGGCCCCTGTTACCCAAGGCGGCGAATGCGGTGTTAGCCCTGCTCGGCTTATTTTTTCTGTCGGTCGCCGTGGCCCATTCTACCAAAGCGTATCCACTTAGCGCTGGTTTGGCAGCATATTTTGTGGCCATGGTCATGGTGTTGCAAAAGGCTTCGTGGAAGGGACATTATATCCTTACCTACACCATTTCGATTGTCCCATTTTTGATAGTAAACGGCATCCTCACCGGCACGGGATTAGACAAACCTATCGTTTGGTATAACAACGATGAGAACTTGGCCTTACGAGTTCTAACCATTCCAGTTGAGGACTTTATCTACTCATTTGCCATGCAAGGCATGGTAATCCTTATTTACGAGCGACTTATGCGACTTAAGCCGAAGCGAGTTATTTAGAACATTTTCTGGGGTTTGCCCAAATTGGAATAGCGGCAGGGTGTTTTTGCGCATGCTGTTCGTCGGATTTTTGATGCCTTTCATCCGACAAATTCGCCCAACTAACGGTTCTAGCAACCGCATTTAATCGCCCTACAAGCCCTGTCAAACCTAGTAAAGTGAAAATAATTTGACAAAAATTTGCAAATGTCAAATACACCCATAACTTTGTACTAAATTAAACTCATAGTTCAGGTAAGGTTTAGTTTAGTGTAAAGGTGAATGACGGCGAGTAGAGGTGCTCGCCGTCTTTTTTT